>JAJZCJ010000155.1 GCA_021846145.1 Bacillota bacterium | reverse complement strand
AGTGGCACGTCACGCTATTGTAAATACTCGCGAATCACTTTTGCAGGAGGTTAGAATGTGGATGGTGAACTTAGCGACAGATGAGGCAATCATTCGTCAGTCTTTACAAGTTGCCCCTAAAGATTTCCCCATCTATGGCTACACGGTTTTGCCATCGACAAATGACGTAGCCAGAGAAAAGATAGCAACAGATAAAGTGACCATGTTGGCCGTGTTTACTGACAATCAGGAGCAGGGAAGAGGGCGTCAAGGGAGGGTCTGGATATCTCCGTCAGGTACCGGACTGGCTTTATCCATCGCCGCAAGAATCCCGGCCACAGACGCTAACAGGATTCAGGAGTGGCCTTTACTTGCGGCCATCACCGTCCGATCTGCGATTGCTTCATTAGGAATTCAAGGGGTAATGATCAAATGGCCAAACGACATTTTTATACAGGGAAAAAAAGTTTGCGGCATTCTTACTGAGCTGAGGTCAGAAGATCATGAGTTCCACCTGATTGTGGGAATCGGGATCAATGTAAACGCTGGTCTAGAAGATTTTCCGGAAGCGTTGAAAACCAAAGTGACTTCACTAAAAATAGCAAACCAGCAAGTAATTTCTGTTAACCTATTGACAGCACGATTAATAGATGAGTTCTATCGCACGTTCCTACAATTTCAAGCGACACAACAATTTCGTGATCGCAAGCAAGAATATGAGCAATATTGCATCACACTTGGCACTCAAGTACATGTTAAACAGAGTGCTAACACTATTGTTGGGTATGCAGACCACATTGATGAGGATGGTACTTTATGGATAGTCGACGAAGCTGGCATGAGCCGACCTATTCGCAGTGGAGAAATCGTCGAAAATGGTCGTAATGAAGTATAATCATATCAACTAAGCACAGGAGATGCTTCCATTGCCAACATCACAACGCCATACTACTGTCAGCTTGAAATCTCTCCATACTAAAGGAGAGAAAATTGTCATGGTGACCGCTTATGATGCTGCACAGTCTGCAATTGCACAGCGGGCAGAAATCGACGTAATCCTTGTTGGTGACTCGCTTGGCATGGTGGTGCTAGGTTATAACAGCACCATACCGGTTACAGTGGATGATATGATTCACCATGCAAAAGCAGTTAGACGTGGTGCACCAGACACAATGATGCTTGTAGATATGCCTTTCCTCAGTTATCGCAAAAGTATTGAAGATACACTTGGCAGTGCTGGACGAATCATGCAAGAATCATTTGCAGATGGTGTGAAACTAGAAGGTGGCGCTAGTATTGCGGGGCATGTAAAAGCATTGGTTGAAGCAGGCGTGCCTGTTTGTGGCCATCTAGGCCTCACGCCGCAGAATTCCTTAAATCTAGGTGGCTTTCGCGTACAAGGAAGAGATGCCAAAACAGCAGAAAAAATATTAGATGACGCGTGGGCACTGGTGGAAGCAGGAGTTTTCATGCTGGTGTTAGAGTGCGTGCCGTCGTCACTGGCAAGTTTTATTAGCGAACAAATCCCCGTTCCTATCATTGGCATTGGAGCAGGAAGTGATTGTGCAGGACAAGTACTTGTTTTTCATGATCTCATGGGCATATACGATCGCAAATCACCTAAATTTGTAAAATCGTATGCGCAACTTGGCAATGAAGCGGTAGAAGCATTGCAGAACTATCGCACGGAAGTCAAGCAATCACAGTTTCCGACACCTGCTTATAGTTACGAAGTCGGGGATGCAGATTTATTATCACTATATGCAAAAGTTAAAGGAGAAACCCATCATTGATTATCATTCATAGCATTAATGAGATGCGTGCCTATAGTCAATTAGCCAAGCAAAAAGGGGAACAGATTGGCCTTGTCCCCACTATGGGCTTTTTACATCAGGGGCACGGTTCACTGATCAGCACTGCAAGGTTGGATAACCAGCAAGTGGTCGTATCTATTTTTGTCAATCCACTTCAGTTTGGCCCCAATGAAGACTTGGAAAGATACCCGAGAAATTTACCACAAGATCGTGATTTTTGTGAAGCACTGGGTGTAGACGTACTATTTGCACCTACAGTCACGGAAATGTATGGCTCCGATGGTGCGTTGACGCGAATTCATGTAGACAAACTAGGCGATCACCTTTGTGGCGCATCACGACTTGGGCACTTTGACGGTGTAGCCACAGTGGTGGCAAAATTATTTGCCATTATCAACCCAGAAAGAGCTTATTTCGGGAAAAAAGACTTTCAGCAAATTAGCATTGTTAAGCGCATGGTCAGAGATCTCTCGTTTCCAGTGACGATTATAGCTGTTGATACGGTACGCGAAGCAGATGGACTTGCAAAAAGTTCCCGCAATGTCTATCTGTCCGAACAAAATCGACTGGTGGCACCAGAATTATATAAGTCACTCCAACGCATTCAATGGGCGGTGGCTAACGGAGAGCATAATTTGGATCACTTACTCCACACAGAGCGCGCTACAATAGAACAATTTTCAGACATTAGAATTGATTACCTGACCTGTGTCGATTCCGATTTACTGCAACCAATCGCCATGCTAAATGCCGGAACAACTTGTGTTTGCGCTGTTGCCGCTTTTATTGGAAATACAAGGTTAATCGACAACATCGTGCTCAATAGCCCTAATTAAATGCATATCTTGCATAAAACCAGTGTTTCCGGACAGCCTGAATTAAAAACAGGCAGGTGTCAACATGTCCTTATACAGCATTTATACACAATTAAATCAAGGTCTAGACGCATTGGAGAAAAAACTAAAAGAATCGACTTCGCTAGAGTTATCGCAAATTCTTGAGGAATTAGAGGCATTGACAAATTATCATGAAAGCATCTTGGAAAACTGGTTGTTTTTTGATGAACGTTTGCAAAAAATACAGGCACTACTGACTGAAGATACAGAAATAATTACTCAAACTTTGCCCATCGGTTCACTTGCCATCATGACTAATGAGTTGGGAAATGACAGTCAGGGTCTAAATGACCATTTTCGCAAAGGATTAGGTTTTTTTGATTTGCAGATGTTTCAAAATTCAGCGAAAGAATTTCAACACATACTGAAAGATCAACCTGATTTACACATGATTCGCCTTTTCTACGCGATCAGTTTAATGACCAGTGGTCATCGTGATCTTGCTAATCAGGAACTGGATACTTTATTGGAAAAAGCAACGGATACGTCACTGGTTGCTGCAGCCTGGGATGCAAAAGCTCAGTTGCATGTAGATAATGGTCAATTTAATAATGCGAGAGAAGCACTGTATCATGTGCTTCAACTACGTTCGGACTACATTGATGCTCACGTAAATGTTGCTATTTGTGCGTATGCATTAGGTGATTATATTGAAGCCGCAAATCACGGACTATTTGCTACGACACTTGATCCACAAGATTCCTTGGCGTGGCGAATTGTTGGGACAGCGAAATTTTCACTTCATGAATACGAAGAAGCATTGAACGCCTACCAACTTGCTCACTTCAACGCCCCTAAGCAGGCAACTATTACGATTGAGATGGCACACGTCTTGCAGACGTTGTTGCGCACCCAAGAAGCGGAGGCACTTTATCGCTCGTTGTTGCAAGGCCATGAATCAGTTGATGCTGCCTATTTGGGGTTGGCAGAAATCAATTTGCTAAGTGGTCACTATCATCAGGCTGCTGCGCTGCTTAAAAAACGCTTATCCATGCAACGAGAAGATCATCAGTCCATGTTGTGGCTGGGTTTTGCCTTATATGGTGAAGGTGAAATTGAACGGGCACGCGCAGTATTTCAACCATTACTCACCTTGAATCCCCCCATTTCGCTACTCGCCAGCACAGGGCTATCACGTATCGCTGCTGATCTTCACGAGATTCATCAAGCAAAACAATATTTAAATATTTTATTTGCACAAAAAGATACAAAATGGCATGCACATGGATTTTCAGAATTCGGTTATCTATACGCTAAAATGGGGCAACTCACCATGGCTAATCATTTTTTTGCCAAAGCGATGGAGTTAGAAACACAATAAACAAATGCGAGAAAGGTTGACATAAGGAAGTAAGTTTAGAATACTAAATTTAGTTAGCTATATTGCTTGGAGGAAATATTTTGCATTATTTTATCATTCATCCTGTGTCGGATTTTAACATCGAATTTTCTTTTAGTGAGCACGACTCAACAACACGTGAAATAATCAATGTTCTAACCGGGTCATTTGCGAATGTGTACCCAGAATTTTTAAAACAATATCATGATCACCCTATATTTATGGAAAATTTATCAAATAAAAGAAAATTGGATAATAATGCGGATAATTTAGGATACATCCCGCTTTCCGATAGACATATCATAAGTTGGCAAAGGCTTGCGCGCATACTTTTGCCTCACCAATCACAATTTGAGAACGCTGAGCTTGAAAAATGGGCGCATTCATTTTCTCGTTCTACTGCTGACTCTACACCATTATGGCCGATACAATTAGTTTCTCAACTTTTGTATGTGATCAGCATTTTACCACTCACCACATTACAGACGATGGCTGATGCATATCCTGATTGGCTAGCATTCCAAGAAATTTTGAACGAATGGATACTTTTGCGCATGAACGAGGAAGGTGAACGTGAAAAACAGGTAAAAGTGATTCATGAATTAGCATTTCGTCCTGTCTCACGCTTTTCCTCATTACCTGAAACTGACGACTCAGAGGAATGGGCAACGAATATCAATCAATTTGATGAATACTGCCACGATTTATTCTTGCAGCGTACTCATGATTTATCGGATGCAGTCTTTGAAGAACGTTTTGGTCAACTGCAGATGATAAAAAGTGTGGCAAAAGCACTCTCTGACGATCAGTTGTTAATCATTGAAGCGGGCACTGGTACTGGTAAATCACTTGCTTATTTAATACCCAGCGCACTATTTGCAACAATGACAGGTGAAAAAGTATTGATTGCCACGCATACGATTGCTCTACAAGAACAACTGCGTAATAAAGACATCCCCATCATGCAGTCGTTATTAAAAAAAAAGGTAAATGTCGCCATCATAAAAGGCAGAAATCATTATTTATGCATGCGCAAACTTTCTAGACACTTACGTTCACAAGGAGAGCTAACGATGGGTGAACGAGATTTTATATTTAAAATCGCAATCTGGATTAGTGACACTGAAGCAGGGGATCGAGAAGAAATTTCATTAGTAGGCAATGAAACAGACAATTGGCGTTTAATTCAAAGTGAGACGGAAACTTGTATTAATAAAAAATGTCCCTTCTTCAAGCATTGTTACTATTTTTCAGCAAGGCAAAAGGCTGCAGAAGCGCATTTGGTACTCGCCAATCATTCATTAGTGCTTTCTGATTTGGCTACAGATCACAGAATATTGCCGAGTTATCAGCGCCTAATTATTGATGAAGCGCACCATTTGGAAGACCAAGCCACCAAACAATTTGGTGCCGAGGTGACGCAATTCGAGATGCAAAAAATTTTGGAGCGTATCGCAGGGGCACGTGGGATACTGCCTGATCTTCGCCGCAGTCTTACTGCATATGCGGCATCACATGATGGAGAAACACAAAAACTCACTCTACAAGTAGAGCAATTGCAGCGACTTGTGATAGAGACAACGGAAGATATGAAAGCGTTCTGGATCATGATGTCAACGTGGGTGAAAAAGCAATCGGGTAAAACAGAGATCCGAATTACCCCCAAAAAAGTGGAGGACAACAATTATAAAGAGTTAAAGGAAGCGACAAACTGGCTTGCCAAAACGCGGAAGCAGTTATCGCAAAGTCACATGGAATGGGATCAATTGCGAATGGATATTGAAGTGGACGATCCTTTATTTGATCGATTAGAGGATACTTCCGGCAGAATCAAGGAATTGTTGCATGGACAACAGATATGTATAGACGTTGCCTTGGCTCAACTACCTGAGGCAGATTATGTAGGCTGGGTTACTGTGAGAGAATCTAGTGAGAGTCTTTCACTTCAGTTGGCACCACTTTCTGTATCGCGTCTTTTAAAGCGCGAACTGTTTGAAGACAAGTCTTCCGTGATATTGACCTCTGCCACACTAGCAGTGGCAAGTACGTTTGAATACCTGAAAGACAGAACAGGTTTGGCTCTTTTAGAAGAAACAGGTAGAGTCATTGAACAACAGGTGGCCTCGCCTTTTTCTTATAGCAAACAAGCGATGTTGTGTGTCCCTACAGATCTTCCCGATGTGAAAACAGAACCGGAATTTACCAACGGTGTAGCGGATGCGATCATAAAAATTGCAACGCTTTCGCGAGGTAGAACAATGGTGCTTTTTACATCTAAGCAGATGCTTAAGGAAGTTTATAATAAACTGGAAATTCCACTTTCACAAATGGGGATCACCACATTAGCACAAGGAATACACGATCATCGCCGCACACGTTTGCTCGAACAATTTAAATCATCGTCGCAAACTGTACTTTTGGGATTAGATAGTTTTTGGGAAGGGTTATATGTGCAGGGAGAAGCACTCACTAGCCTAATTATAGTGAAATTGCCATTTCCCGTTCCGTCTCATCCGATCATTGAAGCGAGAAGTGAACTCATTCGTCAAAATGGCAAACAACCTTTTCGAGAATATAGCATTCCTAAAGCCGTCATCCGCTTTACGCAAGGATTCGGTCGCCTGATTCGTGCAAAATCAGATCGTGGTGTGATTTTTGTGCTGGACAAAAGAATTATTACCGAGCGTTACGGTAGATTGTTTTTAGATTCTTTGCCTACTTTGCCGATTTTAGATCAGTCATTAGAGGCAGTTTGTATGGAAGCAAAAAAATATATTTCAACTTGAACGGTGTTTAGGAGTTATAATTAAAAAAACTTATATTCATAGAGCAAGGGGGGATTGATTTGTTAGGCAAAGAACCAAAAATCTCGAATTCAGTGATTCGCAGATTACCTATCTATTTGCGTTTAATGCAATTACTAAAAAGCCAAGGGATTACGACCGTCTCCTCTCAAGAAATGGGAATAAGACTCGACATCAACCCTGCCCAAATTCGCAAAGACCTTGCTTATTTTGGTGAGTTTGGACGTAAAGGTGTCGGCTATGAAGTCGATTACTTAGAACGCAAACTCAGACAAATTTTGAACCTTGATCGGCAAATTAATGTAGCGCTGATCGGTGCCGGTCACTTGGGAATTGCGTTGTCTAACTACGCACGATTTCAAAGTGAAAGAATATCTATTGCAGGATTATTTGATGCAGATCCAAATAAAATCGGAACAAAAGTGGGTTCTTTAATTGTTCAAAATATTGCAGAACTAGTGGAAACTGTACCTCTCAAGAATATTCAAATGGGCATCATTGCTGTTCCGGCACCTGCAGCCCAGGATGTGTGCGATGCACTAATTAGCACAGGAATAAAAATCATCCTCAACTTCGCACCGACTAATTTGCGGGTACCAAAAGAAGTGGTATTGCGAAACACTGATTTTACTACAGAGCTTCAATCGTTAGCTTTTTTCATCGCTGAATGAGGCGGCGTATGATACACTTTTCACAATGAGAGGAAGGATATTATGCACAACGCTGAATTTGCAGTAATCGGAGGCACAGGAGTGTATGATTCTGCACTGCTGGAATTCGCACAAG
>JAJZCJ010000154.1 GCA_021846145.1 Bacillota bacterium | reverse complement strand
CTGGGGACACGAGAGCCGAGCATTTATGGCACGTTGACGCTTGCGCAAATCGATGAACGGTTGGTTCAGTTAGGTCAAGAATTATTGCTATCTGTCGATTGTTTTCAGTCTAATCACGAGGGAGAACTGATTGATCGGTTGCATCAGGCCATGGGTCATTATCAAGGTGTCATTATGAATCCTGGTGCGTTTACGCATTATAGTATTGCGATCCGCGATGCGGTGGCGGCCATTTCCATACCTGTAATCGAAGTGCATTTATCCAATGTGCATGCGCGCGAAGAATTTCGCCATCACTCTGTCATTGCGCCTGTGGCACTAGGCCAGATTACCGGCCTCGGCGCTTTTGGCTACGAGTGTGCGCTACGCACTTTTGCCGCGCGTCTTTTTATTACTTGATCAGGGCATACTTGCGTGCAAGGCGTGGATTGTGTTACAAGAAGGAGTATCATGTGTAACGGATTTAGCAAATTAATTAGGAGGATGGCATACACCGATGATAACAAGCAATGACTTTCGCACGGGCGTGACGATCGAATATGATGGTCAGATTTGGCGCGTCATCGAGTTCATGCACGTGAAACCAGGTAAGGGCGCGGCGTTTGTGCGCACCAAGTTAAAAAACATTCGCACAGGAGCGGTGAAAGAAACCACATTTCGCGCGGGAGAAAAAGTGGCACGCGCCCGTATTGAAAATCGTGGGATGCAATATTTGTACAATGATGGCGATAACTTTACTTTTATGGATACGGAAACATTTGAACAAACGAATATAGCCAGAGACCAACTGGATTACGAACTCAGTTTTCTAAAAGAAAATATGAATTGCGTTGTCGTGCTATATGACGGCCAGCCGATTGGTGTCGAATTACCCAATACCGTCGAATTAGTGGTGGCCGAAACGGAGCCTGGCATTCGCGGGGATACTGCCACAGGTGGAAGCAAGCCGGCCACGATGGAGACTGGTTATACCGTGCAGGTTCCCTTTTTTATAAACGTCGGAGATGTGTTAATCGTTGATACGCGTAGCGGGTTATATGTGTCACGAGCATAAAGAATGAACGTACTAGTTAGGGGCGCGGTGCTATTGGCGCCTTTTTTTTATTAATCAATGAAAACACAAACATCATAAGCAGAACAAAAATGATCAGAAATACTACGATCCATCTTGTCAATAAAATCACGCCGTCCGCCAATGTATTTTCCTCTTTTCTCATCCATCATTCCATTCTGTATATCCTATCTGCCATCAGTGCGTACTGTTCAAGACAATATCCCAGATTCTTCATTGGTACAGAGAAAGTTAGAGGTATATCCCTGTCCACCAATCCATATACATGGGACTATCTAGGGGGACGAGGTGATAGGAATTGCACAAGACTTCCCTTTTCCCAACTGAAATTTTTCACTTGTTGCCAGAGGATATCACGCAATGCGTTATGTCTTACCGCGAGGTAGAGCTTGAACAGATTACGGAAATACGTTTGCGAATTGGCCGCATGGTGCAATTGGTGGGACCCGGTTTATTTTTACCGATCAGAATTAGTCACGAACACCTGCGCTTCATCGTGGCCACGTTGACTAAGTCTTCATTATATGCGGTGGAGGCGGAACTGCGTAGTGGATTTATCACGCTCTCTGGCGGTCATCGGGTAGGGATTGCAGGTAAAGTCGTCCTCAACCAGGATGGCGGTGTGCAAACCCTCAGAGATATTAGTTCCATTAATATTCGTTTGGCAAAAGAAGTGCGCGGGTGTGCGAAGATATTGACATCCATGTTGTGGAAGGGAAATAACAAGATTCATTCCACTTTGTTGTTTGGCCCTCCATCGTCAGGGAAAACAACGTTGTTGCGAGATCTTGCAAGAATGCTTGGAAGTGGTGAACCGCCGTTGACGCGACCGCTGCGTGTGGTACTGATTGATGAACGGTCAGAAATTGCTGGCACAGTGAATGGCAACCCACAATTTGATGTCGGAATGGCGACTGATGTATTGGATGCCTGCCCAAAACAGATCGGTATGACGATGGCTTTACGTTCGCTGTCTCCGGAAGTGATTATTGCTGATGAACTGGGGGGTGCCAGAGATGCAGTAGCCGTTGCCGATTTGGCAAAAGCGGGGGTCGCGCTGGTGGGATCGGCTCACGCGGGAAAAGCCGAAGAATTATTTGCTAGATCCGGTATGCGTGCGCTCACGAATCACCATGCATTAGAAAGGTTCGTGGAACTATCTTCCGCTCCGGCACCAGGTACGATTGTTCGCGTGTACGACAGCCAGATGCGCGAGGTGAAGCCATGGCGTGGTTCCTAGTAAAGTGGGTAGGCGCGGGCGCTGTATTATTGGGAGCATCAGGGTTTGGGTTTGAATTTGCCAAAAAGTATCGAAAACGTCCACTTGAACTCAGAGAAATGATGACGGCCTTACGTATGCTGCGCGCAGATATTACTTATGAGCGTCTGCCCTTGCCTGAATCATGTTTAAAAATAGCGAATAATTTCCCGGAACATTCCGGAACACATCAAGTATTTGCGATGACAGCAAAACTGTTGTCATCGTCTGGCACGCATGCGGCAGATGCACTATCAGATGCGCTCGGACAAGCTGGAGAAAATTGGTCGCTTAGTGCAGAAGACATTAGTACGTTGCGTCAGTTTAGTCACACCATTGGCACCACGAGTGCCGATTTGCAGGCCGTCGCAATCAGCGCAGTCTTGAGTGAACTTGCCGATCGTGAAAAAGAGGCTGTGACTGATCGCGAACGTTTTGAAAAGGTGTATCGTACCGCTGGCGTACTGATTGGGGTGCTAGTCGTCGTCATGTTGTGGTAGTAGAGGAGGACTCATCATGAGTCTGGAACTGCATGTGATATTTCAAATCGCAGTTATCGGGATTGCCACGGCAGTGCTTGCCAGTTTACTTAAACAGTCTGGCCGAGATGAAATTGCCACGTTGGTGACAATTACTGCTTTGGTACTGGTGGCGGCAGTTGTCGTCACGAATATCAATCACTTGTTTACTGAAATTCGCGCAGTTTTTTTCAGTCAGTAGGTGGGCAATGAATTTGTTTCAGACCATTATGTTTGCCGTGGTTGCTGCCATGCTTGTCATGGCTATCCGGGAGATGGCACCTCAGGTGTCATTTTATCTAAGCCTGTTTGTTGCCGCAATCTTATTTTTGGCTGTCATGCAACGCGTGATTGGATTACTTGTACCGATTGAAAGTTTGGCAGAAGCGGCAAATGTCAATGTGGTATTTTTTGCCACCGTGTTAAAGATTATTGGCATCGCGTATGTGGCGGAATTTGGTGCCCAGATTGCTCGTGATGCTGGCGTAGTAAGTATTGCTGGAAAAATTGAACTGCTTGGTAAGTTGTCTATTATCGTGCTTGCGGTACCCATCATCACCGCGGTTGTGGACACGATGACACATCTTTTACCCTAATTGCTATGCCAGGAGGTGATTTCCTTGCGTCATCCTTTTTCTTTTGCGAAAGGAAAAACACTTATCCTGGCTTTCTTCTGTTTCTTCTATTTGTTGTTCGCTGTCCCAGCGTTTGCAAATGCGTCTACGACCGTTGCCACTCCTGTGCAAGAGGCTGCAAAACAGTATCAAGCCATCTCTCAAAATGGCATTGAACAAGCATGGCAACAACTGATCACTGAATATGGAGGGTTCGTTCCCAATACGCCGGATGGAAAATGGATTCCCGTCTTTTTCCCTGACAAAAATGGTTTTTCAATAAATAAATTTTTGTTAGGGTTGATGCGATTTTTTTTCGGGGTATTAATCGACAATGGTCGGTTGTTAGGCGCAATTTTGCTTCTGACCGTACTTTCCTCCATTTTGGAAACGATTCAAACCGCATTTGAATCGCCAGCAGTAAGTAAAACTGCCTTTTTCATGGTGTATCTGGTGATTAGTGTGCTGGCAGTGTCTTCATTTCACAGTGCCACAGCCTATGCAACGGGTGCCATGGACAATATGAGCGGGATGATGATGGGCTCCATGCCAGTGTTTTTGGCACTTGTCACTGCTTCAGGTGGACTCACTTCAGCTGCTGCATTTCACCCATTAATTGTATTTATCGTTAACTTGACCAGTTATGTCGTTGTTCACTTGGTGTTTCCACTCATTTTTTTTACAACTGTATTGCTAATGGTCAGTCAAATTTCCAGCCAGTACAAATTAACTCAACTGGCGGGTCTTATTCGGACGGTGTTGTTGACCGTTCTTGGATTGGGAATGACCGCTTTTCTTGGTGTCATGTCCGTGCAAGGATCTTTATCAGGGCTTGCTGATGGGGTGACGCTGAAAAGCGCAAAATTCATCGCCAGTAATCTAATTCCTGTGGTAGGTAAGGCGGTTTCTGATGCCAGTGAATCGATCGCTGGAGCCACATTGTTGATGAAAAATGCTACAGGAATTGCTGGGGCTGTGTTAGTGCTTTTGATCTGTGCGTTTCCAGCGTTAAAAATACTTGCCTTATCGTTAATTTACAACGGTGCTGCAGCAGTCATGCAGCCATTAGGAGATACACCTATCATCGGATTGTTGAGCATAATTGGTAAAAGTTTGACATTAATATTTGCTGCACTTTCTGCCGTTGGCATCATGTTTTTTTTTACGATTGTGATTGCTCTGGCAACCACCAATCTTTCTGCGTTTGTGAGGTGATGCCTGTTGCTTGAAGCTGTTTCCGGATGGCTGCGCCATATGGTGGTACTGATTTTGTTCGCGGCGATCCTGGATATGATTTTGCCGTCAAGCACGATGCAAAAATACGCACGAGCCGTGATTGGCCTTGTCATTGTACTGTCCCTGTTACTTCCTATACGCGCGTTATTTTATGGTGCGTTTTCAGGAGGGTGGGAAGCTGCGTTACGTGGACCACTTATCAATAATGTGGGCGTAGCAGTCAAGGGGGATGCAAACATTACTTCATATTCTCAGTCATTGCGCAGAGTCATTGCGCAGTCATTAGAGCAGGGGCTACCGACAGGGAGTCTCACTGTAGAAGTGTCTACCGTCCCGATGAGCGACGGAAGCACACAAGTGACAGGTATTTACATCACTTGTCAAAATGTGTCTGGCTATGAATTTCACAGGCAAGAAGCGTTAATGTTGCAAGCACAGACAGCAGAACTCTTGGGGCTATCACCAGCAACAGTGCGCGTTTCGTACCCAGAGGGTGAGGTGTGAGAATGGGGGTCTGACGAGATGGGTGATATCGTGAAAAAATTATTAGGTAATAAATGGTTACTGGCACTGACGGCAATTGGTCTTTTATTATTGCTTTTTGGTGCAAGTGGTGGGGGCACCTCATCGCCAGGTTCTCCACATGCAACGTCAGTGATTGCTCCAGTTGCGTCCTCTGGGGGTGTTGCGACTAGTGAACAATACACAGCGAGTGCTGCGCTTACTTCTGCGATTGCGTATGAAAATTATTACGATCGCACACTTACCACTCTATTGGATCAGATCCAGGGAGTGAGTAATGCATTGGTGATGGTGACGGTCGACTCTACGCCAGTGAATGAGTATGGACAGAATCTAGTAACCACGAGGCAAAATACAGTACAATCCGGTTCCGGGAATCATTCGACCACGACATCGCAATCGACGCAATCCACACTTGTCACAGTACAAAACGCAAACGGTAATCAAGTGCCAGTCGTCGTAGCTAAGCAAATGCCACATATAAAGGGGGTGCTGGTAGTAGCAAAATCAAGTAACGCGGTGTGGATGCAATCAGAAATTACGAATGCTGTACAGGATGCGCTTGGCATTCCTAGCTACGAAATCACGGTGCTAATGAGAAAATAATCAATGGTTGAAGGGAGAGAAATAGCATGGTCAAAAGACAAACTGTATGGTTGTCGACAATGATGGTTTTATCTTTGATGTTAATTGGATACTACACACTTGGCACCCCGCCAACAGGGGGCAAGAATAGTACACAAGGGGTAACGGCAAATCCGAATTTGTCCGGAGCTACAGGTCGTACTGTCCCGGCTGCTAGTACCACTTCTGGGCAATCACTGACTACCAATAAGACAGCATCAGTCAGTGGGGGCACACCCAGTGACTGGTTCGTGCAGGCCAGTTTAGATCAAATGCAACAACAGTCAAAAGTCATTCAAACATTGCAAAACATGTTGAGTGATCCACGTATCAGCCAAGGTTCCGCCAGTAATGCTTACCAGCAGTTGACCACTATTCAATCACAACAGGAGAGTAGCAGTAAAATTCACGATTTGTTAGTGGGGGAAGGGTATCCAGACTCACTAGTGTTGTTTAACCCACAAAATCAGATTCACATTTACGTGGAGGCAAAGTCGCTTTCCTCGGAATCAGCGGTAAAAGTGATCAATTTGGTGTCTCAAACACTAGGCATGCCTTCAAATCAAGTGATTGTTACACCTCACGTATAAATAATAAGCAAGCCATTTAAATAATAACCTTGTTTTACCAATTTGGCGCTTTTAGCGCCATTTTTATTTTTATGTTATACTGAATGGAAGATAATCAGGAAAGGAGTGGTCATTTTTGTTAAAAGTTAGTGACATTCGTGAACTAATTCGATTACTTGATGAAACTAGCGTTCATGAACTTTCTATTGAAACAGACGAGATTACAGTAACGATGAAAAAAGCAGATGCCAATTACTCCGCAGCAACGACTAGTGTACACACTTCACCACAAGTGAGCGCGACAACAGCGACACTTGTTGCCGCACCAGTGAATCATTCGGAGGCAGTAGTTTCTTTTGCGACAACGGAACAGCTGCCTATTAAAGAGGAAACAGGATATGGTTACATCAAATCCCCAATGGTGGGAACTTTTTATCGCGCCTCCTCACCAACAGTGCCTCCTTATGTGGAAACGGGTACAAAAGTGACGCCAAAATCGGTGGTATGCATCGTTGAGGCGATGAAATTGATGAACGAAATCGAAGCTGATGTGCAAGGTGAAATTGTTGAGATTCTTGCAGAAAATGGGCACTTGGTCGAATATGGTCAACCACTATTTAAAGTAAAAACGGCTTAATGGAGGGTGCCATGTTTAAAAAAGTGCTGGTTGCAAACAGGGGAGAAATTGCTGTTCGCGTCATTCGTGCATGCAAAGAACTAGGAATTCAAACGGTTGCTATTTATTCGGAAGCAGATAGAGAAGCGTTGCATGTCGAACTAGCGGACGAAGCATATTGTGTCGGACCTACGCCAAGTAAACAAAGCTATTTGAACATTGCTAATATCATGACCGTGGCCACTTCGGTGGGAGTCGACGCGATTCATCCAGGGTATGGCTTCTTATCAGAGAATAGCGATTTTGCTGAGATTTGTCACGCGGTGGGAGTTAAATTCATTGGGCCCAGTGCACAAGCCATTGAAAAAATGGGGGACAAGTCTACCGCAAAAGCCACGATGAAGGCGGCTAATGTGCCGACAGTGCCAGGCACTGACGGATTGGTTGAGGATATAGAAGAGGCCGTTTCTGTCGCGCAAAAGATTGGTTACCCAGTGATCATTAAGGCAACTGCTGGTGGCGGTGGGAAAGGCATACGTATCGTTAAAAATCAAGAAGAGCTGGTTGCGGCGATTGAAATTGCAAAATCCG
>JAJZCJ010000153.1 GCA_021846145.1 Bacillota bacterium | reverse complement strand
CTTGCTGCTTGTCAGCGCGTTTTGGGGAGGACACTCTGTGATTGGGAAAATAGTGGAGCAACAGATGTCCCCACTAGCCCTGACCGTGTGGCGATTTACTTTTGGTGGGTTATTGTACCTGCCGTTTGGGTTGCGACTGGTTCGCTTTCGCGGGTGGACGGCTCGGCTGTTCTGGCAGGTGGCGTTAACTGGCCTGTTGTGGGCCGTGCTCTATCCGCTTTTTTATTATCAGGCGCTGCGCTCTATCTCTCCCGTGCAAAGTTTGCTATTAATTAACACATCACCTTTGTTTGTGGTGATGTTTAGCAGGATTTTGCTCAAGGAACGCATTCATTTGTTGCAGGTGCTCGGCATTCTGGTGGCATTTCTAGGGATTGTGTGGATGACGGTGGGACAATGGGGCAATACGACGTCGCTCACGGGCATTCTCTTGACACTTTTTGCGGCTCTTGCATTTGCTGGTTATACTGTGTCTTCACGAGCCTTGTCTAAATTGTCGCTGTTTGATTTGCTTGCCGCAATTTCCCTGTGGGGGGCGGTCGATTCGTGGATCATCACGGTGGTGTCTGGTCAAACGAATGAGGTGTGGCATGCGCTAGGCGGTTTAAATCAGGCCGGGTGGTTGGAATTTCTCTATATCGTGCTGATTGTCAATACGCTTGCCTACGTTTTATACCTTTATGGATTGCGGCGATTGTCCACTCCCGTGTCCTCCGCATTGACTTTTTATCCGCAGGCTTTTTTTGCGGCCTTGTTGCAATGGGTTTGGTTTGGCACGCCACCTGCGGAAAGTGTAATCATCAGCGCCATTTTTATCCTAGGCGGTGTGTTATTGATGAATTTGCGTTTGCAAAGAAATGGGGGAACTCGATGAATCCAGAAGATCTGGCTATTTCGATGAAAGGCCTGCAAATGTGGTACGGTAATAAACTGGTGTTAAAAGGGATTGATTTGGACGTGTATCGCGGACAAATCATCGGCTACATTGGCCCCAATGGAGCAGGCAAAAGCACGACCATTAAGGCAATGCTGGGGCTCGTGACGGGGTATGTGGGGGTAATACGGATTTTTGGACAGGACATTGCCAATGGTGACGTGAGTTATAAACGCAAAATAGGCTATGTGCCAGAAACGGCCGAGGTTTATGATGTGTTGACAGCGAGAGAGTACCTGACGTTTATTGGTGGCTTGTACGGACTGGATGACAAGCAGGCAGAACGCAAGGCGAATGCTTTAATGCGTATTTTTGAGCTCGCAGAAGTTTACGACGCGCGTATCTCTACCTATTCCAAAGGAATGAGGCAGAAGGTTATGCTGATTTCTAGCTTGTTGCATAATCCTGACATTTTGATTCTTGATGAGCCATTGAGTGGGCTGGATGCCAATAGTGTGATGGTGGTCAAGGATATTTTGAGTGCGCTTGCTAATCAGGGGAAAACGATATTTTATTCATCGCACATTATGGAAGTGGTAGAGAAGATCAGCAACCGTATTGTGCTGATCAGCGATGGGCAAATTGTCGCGGATGGTAGTATGGAGGAGCTAAAAGCCAAATCAACTGAAAAGTCGTTAGAAGATATTTTCAATGACATCACAGGGTTTCATGAACACAAGGATATTGCGGAGCGATTTGTAGCGATCATTCAAGAGGTGTGAGGATGAAAGAATTTGTGTTCTTAAAAGTGCTTGATCGATTTCAGGGAATTTTTATCAAACTTGGCTGTGACTACGTGATGATGCGCAGGATTCTTCAAGTCAAATTCACCATGGACGGCCGCAGAGTGCCTACCATCATGAGTCGGGCGAGTAGGCGTAGAGGGCAAAGTGGAACGGATGATAGAAATGTATTTCTTCGTTCCCTGTGGATTTATTTGATCATGGGAATGATGCTCGTTCCCTTTGTGCTGATGAAACAAAATTATATGTATCAAATGAGCATCGCGGCAGGGATGCTCATGTTTCTCGTGATGACGTCGATGATTTCTGACTTTTCTTCTGTATTGCTTGATATTAGGGATCGCATGATCATTTCCACAAAGCCAGTGGACAAAAGAACGATCAACTTTGCCCGAACGCTGCACATCATTAATTATCTACTGATTTTAACAGGCACGCTTGCAGGGCCGTCATTAATCGCAGGGTTGTTTAGTCAGGGGATCGTGTTCTTTATTGTCTACTTGCTTGAGATCGTGCTGATGGACATTTTGGTACTGGTGATTACCGCCCTTCTCTATTTGCTGATATTGAATTTTTTCGATGGTGAACGGCTAAAAGACATGATTAATTATTTTCAAATTGCGCTTTCGATTGCAATTGTCATTGGTTATCAGCTAGAAGGTCATGCTTTTTCGCTGATTAATTTTCATGTTCATTTTCATCAGGCGTGGTGGCAATTTCTGATCCCCCCGTTCTGGTTCGGCGCTACTTTTGCATGGTTGATGAGCGGTCAAGCTACTTTCTCATTGATTTTGTTATCGGCGTTCGCGCTAGTTATTCCACTCCTGTTGTTTGCCATTTACATCCGTCTGATGCCAGTGTTTGAACGACAGTTGCAAAAACTTTCATCTCATGCAACGAAGGTAGTTCAGAAAAGATACATTTGGCTCAAGGTATTAGTTGGCATTGCGACTGGTAAGGATCAGGAACGTAGCTTTTTCCGTTTTGCCGCATTGATGATGGCGCGGGAGCGGGATTTCAAGTTGAAGGTGTATCCTTCACTTGGGTTTTCTATTATTCTCCCATTCATTATTATTCTCAATTCAACGTTATCAAACGGGTTGAATGTGCTTGCGGCAAGTAAGTGGTTCTTGTCCATCTATCTAAGTGGCATTGTGATTCCGACGGTGATGCTGATGTTGAAGAACTCAGCAAATTACGGTGGAGCTTGGATCTACAAGGTGACGCCAATTCAAGATTATACGGCTCTTTATAAAGGGACGATTAAGGCAGCGTTATTGCGGTTATTTGCACCGATCTATGTCGTGCAAAGTGTGATCTATGTGGCGATTTTTGGACTTCGTATTATTCCTGATTTAGTGGTGGTGTTGCTGAGCATGTGGCTGTACGCCGTGATCACCTTTCGCATGAGCCGTCAAGTGTTGCCGTTTTCTGAACCTTTTTCTGCGGCACAACAGGCGACTCGATGGTCGACTTTGCCGCTCATTATGCTGATTATGGTTTTTGCATTGGTGCATTATTTGTCTACATTAGTCACATATGGCGTGTACGTTTACGGTGTGGTGTTATTAATCCTGAATCTAGTGGTCTGGAAAATAGGCTTTCGTGTAGTAGCAAGAACAGCTAAGGGGGAAGTGGTATGACGCAAACCGTACTGATTACAGGTGCCTCTGGAGGAATCGGTTACGAACTTGCCAAACAATTTGCCAGCCATCGCTATAACCTTGTATTGGTTGCGCGCAGGGCAGATGAGCTGTTACAAGTCAAAGGGGAATTGGAACGGCAACATGGGGTGTCGGTTACGGTATTTCCGATGGATTTGGCTCAACCTGCTTCGATAGAGATGCTGTACGAGAAGTTACAACAAGCTTTCATTGACGTACACGTGTTAGTCAATAATGCGGGATTTGGTGCTTATGGGCCATTTTCCGATGTGGATTTGGAGCAGCTATTGGGAATGATTGATTTAAATATCCGCACGTTAACGCATTTGACGCGATTGCTGTTGCCTGCGATGCAGCAAAGGGGCTCAGGGCGAATTTTGAATGTGGCCTCGACAGCGGGCTTTCAACCGGGGCCACTGATGGCCGTGTATTACGCGACGAAAGCGTACGTATTGTCTTTCACAGAGGCGCTTGCTAACGAATTACAAGGGCAGGGGATTTCGGTTGCGGCGCTCTGTCCTGGACCCACACGTACGGGATTTGGCAAACGGGCAAACTTTCACCCTGCTCTGCTTTTTGACAAATTTGGCATGGCTGCGCCCACTGTGGCAAAGGCGGGCTACGATGGGTTGATGGCGAACAAGGTGGTCGTGATTCCGGGGGGGATGAATTGGCTGTTTGCTCAGTCGAGCCGTTTTTTTCCGCGCAAAATGGTGACACGCATGGTGCGAAAATTGCAGGAGCAACGGTAATTGAAGGAAGGGGTCCTGCATGTGTGTGGGGACCCCTTAGTGGATTAGCGCTTGATAATCGTGAAATTATCGCACAGGAGCGCCCAATTTTGCGGAAATGGATATTCTAGCACCCAATAACTGATTCCTCGAAGATTAAAGTTTTTGACCAGATCAAACTTCGCTTGTGCGCTGCGAGCGTCTTCAAACCATACTTCGTGAGACCGTCCCTTTGCATCCGTATATTGATAATAAGGAGATTGGGCGATTGGATCGTACTGAATGGTCGGTACATTAAATTCAATCGCGCGGCGAATCGCTTCTTGCATGTCAAAAGTTTCAGCTTGTTGCCCTTTTTCGTGAGGCAACAGCCAATCGCGGGCGTACACCTGAAAGCCCATTAATATTTTGTCTCTCGGGATGACAGTTACTGCATATTCAAGCACACGTTTAATCTGTTCCAAAGGCGAGATCGCTTGGGGCGAGCCTAGACGATAGCCCCATTCATACGTCATGAGCACGACGAAATCAAGTGTTTTTCCGTGAACAGGGTAGTCGTGTGCTTCATATAGTAAGCCTTTTTGCGCGGCACTGGTTTTAGGGGCGAGTGAGGACGACACGAAATATCCTTCGGGATGCAAGCGATTGACCGCTTTTTGTAAAAATTGATTATAGTTTTCGCGATCTTTGGGCAGCACGTTTTCAAAATCGATATTCAGCCCGCGATAACCTTTATTGCTCATGATGGCAAGCGTATTGGTGAGCAGGGTTTCTTGCAATTGAGGATTGCCAAGGATAGTGCTTGCAAGAGCGGTGCCTGTCTCTGTGGATGAAAAATTGGTAATCGCCATCATCGGTAGCACATGATTTCTGGCGGCAGATTGTACGATCGGGAGGTCATCTAGTTGCTCGATGCTTCCGTCTGGTTTCATGCGATATGCAAATGGGGTGATATAGGTGAGGTCAAAAGCGACATCACGCAATGTCTTGGCTCCTTGTTGCCCAAATTGCGTGATAAACGAGTTCACTTCAATAGTTGGTTTTTGTTTTTCTGGAATTTTAAGTATTTGCCCAACAAATAAATCATTAGGATTTTTGAGTTGATTGGCTTGTGTAATCGCGGCTACGGTCGTATTGTAGCGTCTGGCAATCGTTGTCAGCGTATCATGCTCGCCAACCTGATGATAAAGCAGTGGGAGCGTCAGTCTTTGTCCCGCATAGATGTTTTCTGGGGAGGAGAGTTGGTTTACTTGCATGATGGCCTGTGTGGTGACGCCATATTTTTTTGCAATTTCCTGTAATGTGTCTTTTGGTTGCACGCTGTAACGGGGTTGTGCATCTGGAATCAATAGTGCTTGGCCTACGACTAGTTTGCCTGGTTGTTCGAGCCCGTTGGCGCTGACAATGCGGTTCACACTGATGCCATAATCTTGAGACAGCTTCCAGAGGTTATCTCCACTTTTCACTACATGTATTGGCATCGTTCATGCCTCGCTTTCCATGGTCATCACTGCACTATATTCCGCAACTGCCCAAATGGGAACACAACGCTAGGGAAAATCGATTCGAGACTAAGGTTTAAGCCGAATGACGATTAAATGAACTTACAATATATTCGTTTACTATTGAATATGATTATGATAGATTCACAGTGAAGTAGTATAACTATTTGGACTATAGAAGGAGGGAACGATATGCCATTAGTGACCACCACGGAAATGTTTAAAAAAGCATATGAAGGCGGTTATGCGATTGGTGCTTTCAATGTAAATAATATGGAAATCATTCAGGGCATCACGGAAGCGGCCAAGGAGGAAAATGCTCCTTTGATTTTGCAAGTCTCCTCGGGCGCAAGAAATTATGCGAAACATAACTATTTAATGAAACTAGTGGAAGCCGCAGTGATCGAAACTGACCTGCCTATCAGTTTGCACCTTGACCACGGAGATACGTTCGAGCTATGTAAAGCGTGCGTTGACGGTGGATTTACTTCCGTGATGATTGACGGTTCCCACCATTCTTTTGAGGACAATATTAAGTTAACAAAACAGGTGTGTGACTATGCGCACGATAAGGGTGTGGTCGTGGAAGGCGAACTCGGCAGGCTCGCGGGAATTGAAGACGCGGTGAATGTATCTGATCAGGATGCCGCTTTCACTGATCCCGACCAAGTTGAAGAATTTGTAAGTCGCACGGGAGTGGATTCCCTAGCAATTGCAATTGGTACAAGCCATGGTGCGTTCAAGTTCAAGGGTGAACCAAGATTGCGATTTGACATCCTAGAGGCAATTCAAAAGCGATTGCCAGGATTCCCGATCGTTTTGCACGGGGCATCGTCTGTCATCCCAGAGTATGTGGAAATGATTAACCAAAACGGTGGGAATATGTCCAATGCTAAGGGTGTCCCTGAAGATATGTTGCGACAAGCGGCTTCGATGGCGGTTTGCAAAATCAACATCGATTCTGACATTCGCCTTGCTATGACGGCGGCTGTTAGAAAGCACCTCGCGGAAAATCCCACCCACTTTGATCCTAGGCAGTTTTTATCCCCTGCAAGAGAAACAATCAAACAAATTGTGAAACATAAGTTGGTTCATGTGCTTGGATGTAACGGACAGGCATAATCTTCGCACTAAAGCAAAAAACCAGCGGCGGCTGGTTTTTTGCTTTAGTGGTTTAGGGTACCACAGTCTATCAAGCTTGTGTTACACTACGATCAATAGAGCTGGTAATGAACGCGTGTTGGGAACGGATCCGACCGTCTGCCTGACACTACGTAAGGAAGGGAGAGTCAATTTGGCAACGGAATTAACGGGAGAGCGGACATCGCATGTTCGACAAACAGTATTACGCTTAACGCCGTTTGCCGTCGTGATTCTGCTGCTCGTCGCATGGTCGGTGGCAAGCAAGTTTTCAACCCCTATGGCCATTCCATCCCCTTGGATTGTTTTCCAGGCATTGAGTCGCTTGCTATCGATGGGGTATGCCGGCCAGACGTTTGGCTCGGATATTATTCAGAGCATTACGCGCATTGGAATAGGCTTTCTAGCGGCCGTGGTGGTAGGCGTACCCATCGGCGTGCTGATGGCGAAGAGTGATTTTATATTCCAAGCTATCGATCCTATTTTGCAGTTCATTCGCCCGATTCCTCCTTTAGCGTATATTCCTCTTTTGGTTGTTTGGTTCGGGATTGGTGAAAGTTCCAAGGATATTCTGATTGCGCTGGGAACGGTTCCTATCATTATCATCAACTCCATGGCTGGCGTAAGATCTACCCCCATTGAACGAATTCGCGTCGCACAGTGTCTGGGGGCCACGCCGATGCAGCAGTTTTGGTTTGTCCTTTTGCCATCCGCCTTGCCGATGATCTTCACGGGCATGCGTGTAGGTATCGGTGTTGCTTGGACATGTCTTGTCGCGTCCGAGATGATCGCAGCTTCCGCCGGACTCGGTTGGTTGATACAAGACGCAGGGCAAGAGCTACAAACACCCATCATTTTTATTGGTATTGTGACGATCGGGCTTTTGGGATATTCGATGGAACTCATTATTAGAGGTGCTGAAAGGCTTCTGATCCATTGGCACAACGAGGTTTAAATAAAATA
>JAJZCJ010000152.1 GCA_021846145.1 Bacillota bacterium | reverse complement strand
GCCGCCCGGAAAATCGTCGCAATGGCTGTGACATCCCCTGATTTCTCCATGCTGATCATGCCATCTGACCATGCTTGCAGGTGTTCACGCGTTTCATCGATAAACATGGATAGATACTCTTTACTCACGCTAAGCCACTCCTTATCGTGGAAACAAAAACAGTTCGACATTTATAAATCCTTTTTAGCAAATGAAACAATTATAGAAATTTCTCTATATGATGCATTAAATCCTGCCTTAAGAAAAAGAAAAGCGCAATGGCGCTTTTCTTTTACCCCAAAGCAACGACCACTAATACCATCATGACTACAGAAATCCCAAGAATGGTCCAACTCCAAGTTTTTTCTTTAGCGTCCATCATTGATTGTCACCACCCTTTCACGACAAATTCATCCCATGATTTCATATTCTATCACAAAGTTAATTGCGATGTTTAGTGATTTTATGCCAGTCTATGTGAAGTGTTGTCGATAATTGCTTTTTAAAGGAAACTTTGGTTCGACAGCCCTCTTCGTTGAGACATGATATGGTCATGGTGGGGGGGAGAACGCCGTGAATAATCATCGTTATCTGGAAGTATGGTCTCCACTGCGATGGATTAATGTGCGCTTTTTTGTCAGCGATGAAGGAGACTGGGTAATGAAAGTGGGAAACGGCCGTAGGAAACCATTCCCCACTTTCATTTCAGTCCTAACGGCATTGAAGCAATGGCATTTGCATGATAACTGGAAATATCGCCAACGCTAACCATGCGCTGTAACACTTCTTTCTGACGTCTCTTTGCGAGCAACAAGTGTGCAAATGGATCATATTCACTAGGTGCCTGTGGCAACCCTGCGAGCAGGGCACATTGTGATGGAGTTAATTTCCATATTGGGCGGTGAAAGTAGACTTGGGCTGCTTCTCCCATACCATAAGCACCATGGCCAAGATATACTTCATTGAGGTACAAAGAAAGTATCTCGTTTTTAGAGAGGTTTCTTGTGACCATGATAGCAATGGCAATTTGCTTGAGTTTTCTACTAATGGTTTTTTGGTCTGTCAAAAAAATATCTTTCACTAGTTGTTCGGTAATGGTACTGGCTCCTTGTACCAGGCTTCCAGCTTGAATATCGGCAATCATTGCTCGAACGATGCCTTCCAAGTCAAAACCCATGTTGTGGTAAAAATTTTGATCCTCAGTGGCAATGACCGCTTGTTTTAAGAAAGTAGGCATTTTAGAAAGCGGTACATACCCACCATGACTGTTGCTGATTTGATGTACCTTGACTACTAGTTGCTTAGTCATCGAAGGTTGCCAGATAGAACTGATGTACAGGAAGCTAGCAACGCTTACTAGCAGAAGAAGGCTGATTATCGTCGTCAGAAAACGTCTCATAGAATTAACCCTGCTATCAAGATTTATGCGTGAATAGGAACAGTCATTACTTTTCGGATGGTACCCATGGCATCATCCAATTGTTCTTTGGTAACGACAAGAGGTGGCGCAAAACGAATGACATTTTCATGCGTTTCTTTGCATAGCAACCCCTCGTTCATCAGTTCTTCACAATAAGGACGAGCTGCAATATCTAATTCCAAGCCAACAAATAATCCCTTGCCTCTCACTTCTACAATGTGAGGATTGGAGAGCTTCTTCAACTCCGCTACAAAATAGGCACCTAGTTCCTGTGAACGTTCAGGGAGCCTTTCGTCGATAGTGACATCAAGTGATGCAATCGCCACAGCAGCAGCCAACGGGTTGCCGCCAAAGGTGGAACCGTGTGATCCAGGCTCAAAAACGCCCAAAATATCATGATTTGCAGCTACTGCAGAAATGGGGAGTACACCACCACCCAGCGCTTTACCGAGGATATAAACATCTGGGATGACTTCCTCCCAGTCGCAAGCAAACATTTTTCCAGTGCGGCCAAAGCCGGTTTGGATTTCATCAGCCACAAAAAGGACATTGTTGTTCTTACATACCTCATAGGCGTTGCGCAGGAATCCTACAGCTGGAATGATGATGCCTGCTTCGCCTTGAATCGGTTCGATAATAAGTGCTGCAGTATTCGGTGTAATGGCAGCTTGTAACGCTTCAAAATCGCCGTATGGAATCACTTTGAAGCCAGGCACTAATGGACCAAATCCGCGTTTGTATTCAGGATTAGACGACATCGAGACTGCACCCAGGGTGCGACCGTGAAAATTTCCTGTGCACACGATAATCTCCGCTAGATTATCTGGTACATTTTTGATGTCATAAGCCCACCGACGGACGGTTTTAATCGCTGTCTCCACTGCTTCAGCACCAGTATTCATAGGCAATATCATGTCTTTTCCAGTCACTTTAGTTAATTTTTCATAGAATAATCCTAATTTGTCGTTGTGGAACGCGCGCGAAGTTAAGGTCACGAGATCAGCCTGATCTTTCAGTGCCTGTATGATTTTAGGATGACGATGACCTTGGTTCACTGCTGAATAAGCACTTAGCATGTCCATGTACTTTTTCCCGTCAGCATCGTAGACGTAAACGCCGTCTGCACGATGAATGACGACAGGTAATGGATGATAGTTATGTGCGCCAAATTGTTCAGTAAGTGTGATCATTTGTTGTGAGTTCACAGTGATCCCTCCTGATAATATGGTATCATTTTCTTTGCTGTTTTGCTTTGTTGGTGGTAGCAGTTATTCCGTTACTTCCTCTCGGAGTTCATTTTCTTCAAAATAAATCAATTTTGAGTCTTCATCATAGGCAAACAGTTCTGCATAACGACCCCAACTAATAAGCGTATCAAGCTGTTGCTCTGCCTCCGTTTTACCTAAGCTGTTCTGCAGAATTTCAAGGAAAAATTCACGTGGCATCTGGCCGTTACGCTTAGATTCAAGCACCCACAGTATGCGTTCCATTAAAGTGACATGCTTGAGCGCTTGTTCTCGTACAAGCGTCTTGCGCTCAAGCACAGTGGCATCTGCTAATTTTTTACCGATGTTGGTGAGTTCAAAATCGCCGCTCAACACTTCTCCAAAGCCAAAAATTCTCGCGGTTTCAACAATTGGGAGTAAATCTTCCAGGTCTAGGGACAATGATTCACCAATTTTATACAAATCAACTTTTCCGCCAAGGTCGTCAATTAGCTCAATAAAACCAGTCACCGCTCCAGCAGTCACGTTGGGAATGGTTGTGATTTTACGAGCCATTTGTGCCGCTTCCTGTTGAATTGCGCGAACTTCTTTTTGTTGCGTCATAATCGAATATAGTTCGTCGACCAAACGAGTAAATGGCTCTGATTTCCGTTCTCGCCAGTGTGGGAGAGGTATAGGAAGATCGAGAATCACGCGGGCGGGGTCACGCGATAAGACAATGGCGCGATCAGCCATGTAAACCGCTTCTTCAATGCCGTGCGTGACAAGCACAATCGCCTTAGTAGGGATTTTGCCCATCTGCCAAAGTTCTAGTAGGTCGCGTTTAAGATTTTCTGCTGTAAGGACGTCTAACGCAGAAAATGGTTCGTCCATGAGCAAGATGTCCGGTTCCATCACAAGCGCCCTGCCAAGTCCTACACGTTGCCTCATGCCACCAGATAATTCTTTAGGGTACGCACTTTCAAATCCATCCAGGCCGATCATGTCAATGACGGCAATCGCCTTGTCACGTTTTTCAATTCGTGAGAGTGGTGCATAGCGCAATCCTAATTCCACATTTTCCAGCACAGTCAGCCATGGGAAAAGGGCAAATGACTGAAATACCATACTGACTCCGGGGTTTGCCCCCGAAAAGAGACGGTTGCGATAGTAGACTTCACCAGAAGTCGGGCGGACAAGACCAGCAATGATTCGCAGTAAGGTTGATTTACCAGATCCGGATGGGCCTAGTAGGGCGACAATTTCCCCTTCTTGAATGGTGATCTGAATTTCACTCAGCACTCGAATGAAATGTCCGTTTGCCCCTTCAAAGTCTTTGCTAATATTGCGAACTTCAATCAAATTAACTGCCATGAGCAACCATCCCTACTCTAAGTGGTATTTATTTTCTGCCAAGCGATACATGGGACGCCAGAGCACGCGATTGATCAAAACAACAAAAATCGACATTACGGCGATGCCTAATGAAATTTCAGCCCAGTTGCCGTTCATCGTGGCATTTGCAATATAGGAGCCTAACCCAGAGGCGATGAGTGTGTGATTTTTCCAGTTCACAATTTCTGCGACAATGCTGGCATTCCAAGCGCCACCGCTGGCGGTGATCAGGCCAGTGACTAGATTGGGAAAAATAGCCGGTAAAATTAATGTTTTCCATTTTCGGATGGGGTGTAAACGCAGAATCAAGGAAGCCTCTTTCAATACGGTTGGGATGGCCATGGTTCCCGCAATGACGTTAAAAAGAATGTACCATTGCGTGCCCAACATCATTAGTGGAATAGATCCCCATTCGAAGTTGATGTGAAAGGCCATATACAGCATCGCGATTAAACCAAAGAATAAATTGAAAGGGAACGATGAGAACACCTGTACTAAGGGTTGCGCCACTCTTGATAGATTGCCGTTTAAGCCAATCGCTACTCCGACTGGCACCGTCCACAGTGCACCTAAGATAGTGGCGATGGTCACACGTAAAAAAGTGTAGAAGCCCATTTTTATGGCGAATATGATTTGACTTAAGCCTAATTTGGATATGTCGGCAATACCCACAAGCACGTAGCGAAGAGCGAACAATAAAATGATAGTCCAAGCGAGGATGAGCAACCAGCGCATATATGGTCTTTTTTTCGAAGATGGAACTTGTGTAATCATTGGTGTTGTTGGTTTGATGCGCATGGGAAAAAGTGTGCTCATCGTCGTGCCCAACGTCGCAAATGAATTTTGCACCCATTCTGATCGTCGTAGTAGTTGTAAAAACCATGAGGTGGGTGCCTCATTCGCGGAATTTTGATCAAGTATAAATTTTTGCGACCAAGCGACGAGCGGTCTCCATACCAATTGATCCACCGCGATAATAACGATCACCATCGTTAAAATTCCGTAGACTTGATCGGGTATATTTCCAGCAGCAATGGCTTCTGCCATATAAGATCCGATGCCTGGCAATTGAATGTGGTTATGCAAAACGGTAATCGATTCTGAAGCAGCTAAAAAAAACCAAGCCCCTCCAAATGACATCATGCTGTTCCATACCAGACCGATCATACTAAAGGGAACTTCGAGTTTAATAAATTGCGCCCATGCACGTAGACGATAAATTTTCGAAGCTTCTTTTAGGTCTTCTGGGATGATCGTTAGCGAATGATAAAAACTAAAAGTCATGTTCCAGACTTGACTGGTGAAAATAGCAAATATGGAAGCAAACTCTGCCCCCAACAATGTTTTGGGAAAGAGGGCAAGAAATCCAGTGACGGTAATTGACAGAAAGCCAAGTACTGGTACAGATTGTAGGATATCTAAAGCAGGTATCATGAATTTTTCTGCAGTTTTATGGTAAGCAGCATATCTGCCATAAGCCAAAGTAAAAGCAAGCGATAACAGATAAGCGATAAACATTCGCAATAATGATCGTCCTGCATAATAGGGTAAGTACTTAGGGTCTAGGGAGATAGCACTGGCTGATTTGATCGAAAAAGGGACAATCATGCCTTTGCCAAGGTCTAAAATTGCATAAAGTGTACCCGCAATTAGTATGACGACAACGAAATCTGGCCAGCCAATTTTGTGTTTTAAGCGTATTTGCATCAGCCAACGGTTCATTATGTCCTCACACTCCAGTAATCAATGGCCTTATTGTACAATAAGATCGTTCACTGGCGCACGAGTAAGAACAAACAGTCTATTTATGGGGTGTCGGTTTTAGAGGAAAGCGGTTGCATCGGATCAATTTTTACCAATTTATGTTTGAAACGCCAGATGGCGTATGCCAGGGCAATGACAAGTAACCCAAATAGGCTGGCTAGAATTGGGTGGCTCACAGACCAAGTGACGATCAGGTGCCACTTGGAACTCACTGTACTGCCAAGAAAAATAAACACGACACTCCACAGCGCAGCAGATACTAATGTGATGATCGCATATAGCCCTAGCCTCATTTTATTCATGCCCGCAACATAAGCGATCAATACGCGAATTCCAGCAATAAACCGACCTAGTCCGACAATGGGGAGTGAATAGCGTCTAAAGATTACTTCTGCTGAATGAAGTTTGGCTTCGTTCAGTCCCACGTAACGTCCAAATTTTAACAGGATCGGTCTTCCTACGTAGCTCCCGATGACATAGGCTAAAAATGAACCTAGCCATGAACTCAAAATAGTGACAATTAGCAATGGGACAATTTGAAACACGCCTTGGTGCCACATGACACCAGAGAAAACAAGAATGGTTTCCGCTGGGAATGGAATGAGCAAAAATTCAAGGATTAATGCAAAGGCAACGCCTGCATATCCATAATGAACCAATAATGCGTGAGGGGACATGGCCACCATCCATTCTCGTAAAGCGTTCATTCTATGTTAGACTATGATCAATGTAATAGCTGAATAAAAGCTGGTGGTTTGATAGGAGGAAACGAATTGGCCTCCTTTTGGCCTGTGTTATTAATTATTGTTATCATTTTGCAATTGATTCTATTCTGGCAAGGGTACTGGCGTCATCGGGATGGGATGACGCCACTTTTAAATAGGCGTTTTCAGGAACTCTTTGAGGCATTAGAAGGGCTCAAACGAGAGACGCATGAAGAAGCACAACGCAACCGCAAGGAGTGGACTGAGAACAGTACACTAAGCAGAAGAGAGACACAAGATCAATTGGCCAAGTGGATGTCTTCGCTCAACCAAGTGGCATCTAGGCAGTCTGCGGCACTACGCGATAGCTCTGAGCAAACGCTTGGCATGGTCACAAGATCACTTCAGGAAATGCGGTTAGCGACCAACCAGTCCGTGGAAAGTATGCGCCAGACAATGGAAACCCGACTAGAAGAGATGCGCGCCACGGTGGATGAAAAGCTTCATCAAACACTAGAACAACGGTTGGGGGACTCGTTTCGCATCGTGTCTGAGCGGTTGGAGCAGGTGCATCAGGGACTTGGGGAGATGCACGCATTGGCAGGTGGTGTCGGGGATCTTAAACGCATCCTAAGTCACGTGAAGGTGCGTGGTATATGGGGTGAAGTGCAGCTTGCGCAGTTGCTTGATCAGGTATTTACGAAGGAACAGTATCAGGCCAACGTGATCGTGCGCCCCAATTCAGCAGAACGTGTGGATTTTGCTATTAAGTTGCCTGGCCAAGGAGAGCGAGATTTCCCTGTCTGGTTGCCAATTGATGCGAAGTTTCCGCTTGAAGATTATCAGCGATTGTTAGATGCAGAAGAAAAAGCGGATACAGGATTGATGGAAGAGGCGACTAAAAATCTAGAACGCCGAGTTCGTGATGAAGCGACAAGCATTCGCAAAAAATATATTGACCCTCCCCACACCACTGACTTTGCTGTGATGTTCGTTCCCTTGGAAGGACTGTACGCAGAATTGTTGCGCAGACCGGGGTTGCTTGAGAGCCTTCAGCACAAGGAACGGGTAATTTTGACAGGTCCAACGACACTTGGTGCCATTTTGACTAGCTTGCAAATTGGCTTTCGGACACTGGTCATTGAGCGCCGGTCGTCAGAAGTGTGGCAACTTTTAGGAAGTATCAAACATGAATTTCAAAAGTTTGGTGAATCACTAGAAAAAGTGCGCAAACGCATTGAACAGGCAGGGCAAGATT
>JAJZCJ010000151.1 GCA_021846145.1 Bacillota bacterium | reverse complement strand
GTTCTTTTTGGCGAGGGAGGATACACTATGAGCAGTTTTTGGGGTATTGTTGTCGACCAATCCTTGAAAGATAAGGACTTCATAAAGCATTTGAATGTTGTTGCCAAACAGCAGGTAGGATCGTGGGATCTGCTATTGGTATCCCTTTCTGAGCACGAAATGGATGGACAAATTGCGTTACTTCAGCAAGAGATGATTGACATTAAAGAAGGCCGTTGGTATGCGCATTTCTTCCGAGATAATGAACTTATTGTTGTATATCAAGACCGTACCTTTCGCATGACCGTAGACCCTACATCATGGACTGAGGCTGTCCAGTATGGATTTAACAACGGTATCCCGACTGAACAATTGGATTTCAGTCCTAGAACAAAAATAGACACTGTAACTTACTTTGGTTTAAATAACATCTAATTACAAAATTCATCACGTCAACGGGCTTTGGTGGTATGTACTGATTCGGGATTGTCCTAATAATTATGGGACTTTCTTTTTGCGAGAGGTACGATTTTTATATGAGTCAAGATTATGAGTCACAGCTACTCAAATTGCTTGACAACGATGAGATCGTCATCATTGCTCCGTACGGTTTAGATGATTTATTTCAAATGGTACTTAGACGTAACCCCCGACGTGTAACAGAAGAAACATTTCTGAAAAGGGCATTAGAAGGAGAGCAGACCATAGATGAACAATGAGTTGTTAAGGCACTTGCTTGCCACTCTTTCTTATCGTGCAACACAAGCAATTTCAGATGTACCTTCGAATTTTCCAGAGTTGACCATCGGAAAGGAAGTACGTACTCCGATTGAAATACTCAGACATATGTCTCGTGTGTTAACTTATGCACATTCGCAGTTTCGACCTAATGATTATGGTGACAGTTACGAATTTTCCAGTGGAACATGGGAATGGGAAGTGGAGCGATTCTATAGTGTTCTTGAGAAATTAGATCAGGTATTTATCGAATCGAGCGCAGGAGATATGACTTGGCAACAACTAGTTCAGGGACCACTGTCAGACGCTATCACGCATGTTGGGCAATTGACCCTGTTGCGTAGAATGGCTGATTCGCCAGTTTCCTATGAAAATTTCATTAAAGCAGATATTCGTGCAGGAGAACTTGGAACTCGAATGAGTTAATCAAACACACCGTAAATTGAGCGGTGTGATGTTACTAAGGGGGGCGCAAATTCAGTAAGACTCTGGCGTGATTTGGAATGTTCGTAACATCACCCTGATATAGCGGGAATGCCCCAATATTACTACAAAATAGCCCTCCGGTAATATCTAAAGTTGGAATTGATTTGGCCGGAGCACAAGGAACGGGTTGAACTATTGGAAAATGCGGCTCAACTTTTTCTATCACAGGCAAAGAGAGTACCCCCACCTCTAAATGAAATGAAGGTGGGTGGTGAATCGCCAAAACGGCTGAAAGATCAAGAATCTTCATCCCTAAAACATGGTACTCTGGGAGAAAGTGAGGTGAAATACTTGGAAGAACAAGACTATCGCGCATACCAGATCCGCGTGAAGAAAGGCCATCGGTTGTATGCGTATTTTTCAGAGCAAAGTCGCTTGGCAAAGAACTTGTATAATCATGCGAATTTCTTTATTCGGCAAGTGTATACGGCGGTGACCCAAGAAACGCCACTGCAACCGAATCAGGTAGAAGTAATGAACACCATTGCCTACTATTTACCAATCATGAACAAGAGCCAGATCAAAGCGTGGGAGAAGCGCGAAGCGGAAGTGCGGGCAGGTACGAGAACCAAAAACCAAGAGAAACCAAAGCTATTTTCTGCGCCATCGAAGAAAATAGCCTACCTTGGGTATGCGTTTTTGGATGCCTTGTTTCGCACGATGCAAGAAGAAAACTACGAGGCGTTGTCAGCGCAAGCGGCGCAAGGGGTGCTCAAAAATCTGAATCAGAATTGGAAGTCCTTCTTTGCTTCTTCAAAAGAGTATAAGAAACATCCTGACAAGTATCTCGGAAAACCGAAGTTTCCCCACTACCTTAACAAAGATGGCTTGAAAGAAGTCACGTTCACGAATCAAGATTGCAACGTGAAAGAGGAGAAGTATCTCAAGTTTCCAGGCACTAAAAACAACTTGAACATTGGGAAAGTAGCGAAGATGTCAGGGGCATTACAGGAAGTGAGAGTCATTCCTGCTTATGATCACTTTACGGTCGAGGTTATCATGAAGAACGAACCGCCGAAAGAAACGCAGGAAGACAACGGACGTTACTTAGCCATCGACTTAGGTACGGTCAATCTAGTGACCATCGTAACCAACATTCTCGATCTGACACCGATCCTGATTCGCGGAGGAAAGATCAAGGCACTGAATCAGCTTTATAACAAGCTCAATGCGGAATACTACTCGATTCTACGAAAAGGCAAAGAGCCGAAAGAAGGCCAGCACACTTCAAAGCGGTTACGAAAATTGGCAGAGAAACGTCATGATCGGATAAAAGATGCCTTTCACAAAATTAGTCGTTATGTGGTCCACTATGCCATCGAGCATGAAATCAGTAAGATCGTGATTGGTCACAACGTGGCGTGGAAACAAGAGAGTAACATGGGGAAAAGGAACAATCAAAACTTTGTGTTCTTGCCACACTCACTACTCATCCAGATGATCGAGTACAAGGCAAAGGCAACAGGCATTGAAGTCATCATCAACGAAGAAAGCTATACCTCAAAGGCGAGCGCGTTGGACAATGACTTCATCCCAACTTTTGGAGTCATCCAGGGGGATGAAAAGCCGACGTTTTCCGGCAAGCGCAAGTATCGTGGCTTATATGTGGCGAAAAACGGCACGAAGATTAACGCAGATGTCAATGGTGCTGCGAACATCCTAAGAAAAGTATACCCAAGCGCCTTTACGGGCGAGGGAGTAGCGGGGTGCGTGAAGACTCCACTGGTCGTTCAGTTTGACGCCAGAAACTCCGACCTCAACGCGTCAGCGTAGGTGGGAGAAATTCATCAAGTCCTGTGAAATTAGTGGAGGGCGATGGGGTTTCATTACTACCCGATATTGCCGAGCAAGCGACTGAAAATTCGATTTTGTGCATTTTCCATACTCATGTCGCGAATCAATTTCCAGAGGAATTAAAAAGAAAACTGAAGGATAACATTAGAGCCATTGGTGCGAAAAAAGATGTATTTCACCTTTACAATAACTTCTCAGATGCGGGGAGGTTGCATTTAGATTATTTCATGAACGGGGTAGAGACCAATGAAATTATTGCGGAAACAGACGGGCACGGACGTTGGTTTAATTGGAACGTAAATCCATGGTACTTGTAGAGCACATGGGTAGAAGAGTCCAATATTCATTGTTTAGAAAAGTTTGATAGTATGGACTGGAATGCAGTTAAACAATGTGGAGGCGAAGTACAAATGGAAAACTTACAATATCCTATTGGCAAGTTTGAACCTGTGCGCAAGGTTTCTGCTGAACAACGAATAGAGTGGATTAAACAAATCGCAGAAACACCTACGAAGTTGCGGTCAGCAATAAATGGGTTTTAATCAGTAACTAAAATACTACTTTTTTTACTAAAACGTGTTTTTGTGATATGATTTAGATATGTTATTAAGTTTAGAAGAAGCCGCGAAACGATTAGGTGTATCAAAAAGCACCATGCGCCGTTGGGAAGAAGAAGGACGTATCAAACCGGAGCGAACACCGGGTGGTCATCGCCGGTATCGTTCCGAAGAGTTAACACACATGGCCGTCCACCCGATGCCCAAAACGGATCGCGTGACCATCGCGTATGCACGAGTGTCTAGCCATGATCAAAAAGCAGACTTGGAAAGGCAGGCGATTTTGTTATCAGAGTTCTGTACGAAAAATGGTTGGACACATGAGGTCATTCGCGATTTAGGATCAGGACTTAATTATCACAAAAAAGGATTGAAAGAACTTTTGCAACGAATCATGCGTAATGACGTGGATCGATTGGTCATTACACACAAAGATCGCCTATTACGATTTGGTGCGGAACTCGTCTTTGCTATTTGTGAAGAGTTTCAAACTGAAGTAGTCATTGTCAATAAGTCTGAAGACACTAGCTACGAAGACGAATTGACGCAAGACGTATTAGAAATCATCACGGTGTTTTCCGCAAGATTGTATGGTTCGCGTAGTCACAAAAACAAAAAACTGATCGAACGCATGAAAGAGGCGACCAACAATGATGAGGACAAGGCGGCGGCTGACCAGGCCACCAAATAAGCAAAAAGCCGTGCGCCTTCATGCCCTCATTGATGCGTATGCCAAACAAAAAGATGCGTACTTGGTGGAACTTGCCAAAACGAAAAATTGGCATCTATGGCAGGCCACTCGCAAGGAAAAACGTGCTTTTGCAAGGCAATACAGTCACCACGCGTTGCCCGTCCACATCGAAGATCAGTGTATTTTTGATGCCATCACGACCATGATCGCGTGGGTGGAGAGTGCCAAAGTGCGTGACCATTGGAAAGCGCTGGTGTTCAAGCATACCACAGTGAACGAAGAACAAAAGGCGTATTTTCAAGCATTAAAAAAGTATAGCGAATTGGTCAAAGTCTTATCAGAACAAACGTATGATCCGTGGCTGTTTCACTTATTGCGAAATTCACTACGGCATGCACCACCGCGAGTACATCAGCATCGTAGTGCCATGTTGGATGATACCAGTTATCGTGTATTTGTCGAAAATGGCAAGCAATATATCAGTGTAGCCAGTTTGGAACGTGGCAAACGCGTGGTGCTGCCTCTTCTCGGTAATGTGAGTATCCACGGAACTATTCAACTGGTATATGTTGATGATCATTTTGAGATTCACACGATGGCAAAAGTAAAGGTAAAGAAAACAGCTTATCGTATCAACGACATCGCACTGGATGCAGGCACTACAGAAGTCTACACCGACCAGAACAATCGGCGCTACGGCACCGACTTTGGGCGTATTCTTGCGAACGTAGATGCGCGTGTGTCAGATAAAGGCAAGAAACGCAATCAGATTCGTGATACGGCGAAGAACAAGGAATTCGCTACTGAGGAAGAACGAAACAACCACTTGCGAAAGGTGCGCAAGCATAACCTTGGTCAAAAGAAACAAACCGCACAGCGCAAAAAAGCAAGAACCGCATTTGCCAGCGAGATCAACCAAGCACTAAATGAAGTGCTGGCACAACAACCAAAGCGTGTCATTGTAGAAGAGTTAAGTCACATGCGTGGCAAAGCAAAAGGCAAAAAAATGTCGCGCAAAGTGTCCTTGTGGATGCGTAGCGTCCTCAATGAACGCGCATCTTTTAAGACAGAGGTGAGAGGTTCTCGCCTAGAAGCGGTGGCGTCTGCGTATACGAGTCAGGAATGTTCACACTGTGGGTTCACGGTAAAAGAAAACCGCGCGGGAGACCATTTCAGGTGCCTCCATTGTGGCACGGTCGATACGGCAGATGGCAATGCAGCGAAGGTGATTTTGAAACGTTTCTACGATCCAGAAATGAAGCCTTGGATGAACAAGTTTCAGATCAAGCGGATACTGGATCGCAGAAACGCCAACATCACAGGGGCAACCCTTGGTGCCGGTTGTGAAGCGGATGAGCTTAGTCAGTCATTCGCCACCGTTAACGGCCAGACTCCAGCCTAGAAGTTCCGTGACTTCGAAAGCGGAGAGCGAACAATAAGTAGAAAACGAACCTAGGTAAGTTTGGGTAAGTTTTCTGTAACGGTTATCAGCAGAGCAGTTGGATACACCGTACCGCCCTTCTGGTTGGACCGTACGCCAGGTCGTTCATCATTTACCAGACAGTCATATGAACAGTTATATTCGTTTCAAACTAGCGCTTACAGAAGAGAACCCAATCATAAAACCATATATGGAGAATCGTTGGGCAGAATTAGACGATTACCGTAACACACCTATAGAAGTGTCGTTAATACTTCTTGAGTCACTTCATGAACGATGGATTACATTACTATCTCATTTTCAAGACACCCAGTTTTTGCTCACTTTCACGAATCCAGAGTCTGGCGATACATTAACTCTAGAAAATGCTCTTGGATTGTATGCTTGGCATGGTAGACACCATGTTGCCCATATAACATCCTTGAGAGAACGTATGGGCTGGTAAAATAGCTCCAGTGTATTGCTGACAGGTGAACAAGAAACTACGTCTAGCCCCCTTGTTCAGGATATATGCGCAATAGCACGCTTATCTCCATATTTGGGATCAATGATATATTTAGTACAATATCGAACATCGGGGGTTCTCCAATGAGTGAAAAATATCGAAATTTTTCAATTGAAACCGTCGGTGATAGTATTTACGCAGCTATTTCCAACGGAGGTAGCAATGCAGGAATAGTGAACCTTGGTGACCAGACCATAATCTTTGATACGTTCACAACAGTTGGTGCCGCCAAAGAACTCAAGGTTGCCGCAGAGCGGTTGACTGGACGTTCACCATCTCTCGTCGTGAACAGTCATGCTCACGCAGATCATTATCAGGGGAATGTGGCGTTTTCTGATGATGCGATCATTATCGCATCGACTAAAACAAGAAATGCGATGGCAGAAGAGAGTTTGGTTCGACTAGAACGTATGAAGAATTCAATGATGGAACAAGCAAATGATTTCCGAAAGAAACTTGCTCAGTCGACGGATGGTAATGAAAGAGTTCAAATTGAAGCCATCTTGAAAGAGTATGACGATTTCTTTGATGGTTACCCACTACCAGAAGATCTGCGACTACCAGTCATGACTTTTGATAAATCGATCACCTTTCACGGTTCACAGCGCACGGCTGAATTGATTACTTTCGGCGGGGCGCATTCACCATGTGACGCTGTTTTATGGCTTCCTGACGACAAAGTTTTGTTTACTGGCGACTTAATTGTCCCAAACGACAATCTAATTCTAACGCAAGGCGATCCAGCGAACTGGGTGCTTATCATTGAACAATTAGAGGCTTTATGTCCAGAGGTCATTGTTCCTGGACATGATCCAGTTGTTTCAGCGAAAGAAGGTTTCGAGTGGGCTCGGTACTATTTGGCTTATATGAATAATCTCGTTGATGAGTTGCATGGTTCTTCAACCCAAATGAGCATAGAAGAATTGGTGCCGCTCCGTGGTTGTCGGAAGAATTGGTTCATCAAAAATGTCCAATTTTTACTGGAATTAAGGTATCCATCGGCCCTTAAAAATCTCACATCGTAAACGCATCTGTTTCTCAACGAACGCGGTTGCAACTAGAAAAGGGCAAACAATGATATCGGAATAATAATGAACGCATGGGTAGTCCATCGTTACTGCGCACTTGGGCTGGTTAGTGCAGTAAGAGCTATGGCACAGGGAGTGGTTTATAGATGGCATCTTATTCGACGATTTTGTTTGATTTAGACGGGACACTGACAGACCCAAAGGTTGGGATCACCAAATCTGTTCAATATGCACTATCTAAACTAGGAATAAAGGAGCCAGACCTTGAAAGATTAACTTCATTTATTGGTCCCCCATTGAATCTCAGCTTTCAACAAAAATATCATTTTAGCTCTGCCGAAGCACAACAAGCCGTGGAGTATTACAGAGAGTATTTTAAGGCAAAGGGAATGTACGAAAATGTTGTGTACGAAAGTATCCCGTGGTTGCTCAAATCTCTCAAGGATGAATCCAGAAACTTGGTCGTAGCCACGTCCAAACCTACCGTGTTTGCTCAGAAGATTCTGG
>JAJZCJ010000150.1 GCA_021846145.1 Bacillota bacterium | reverse complement strand
GTCCCAAGTAAGTCTAGAAGTGCCACCTCATTGCCCTCTTTATCCTGGCCAATCGGTTCATGCAGCGAAACATTTTTGCGCGTTTTCTTAGCTGAGCGCATATGCATGAGAATTTCATTTTCGATGCAACGAGCGGCATACGTGGCCAATTTCACGCCTTTATCTGGCCTATAGGTTTGAATGCCCTTGATCAGACCGATCGTGCCAATCGAAATCAGGTCTTCACTCTCCACCTGTCCGTGATCATACTTTTTTACAAGATGTGCCACCAATCGAAGATTATGTTCGATAAGCACATTGCGTGCTTCTTCATCCCCGTTTTGATAGCGTTTCATGTACAATTCTTCTTCTGTACTAGATAACGGTTGTGGAAATGTATGGTTTTTAACATAGGACACAAATAGAAAAAATTCCCGCACAAAAACCGCCACTAAGGTAACAATGCCCATGCTTAGCCCTCCTTGCACAACTAATGGAAATGCAAAAAGTCTATGCGCATGGGACAGATCTAATGTGAGTTCTTTGTCGCGTTGGCTTGGCTACGGGCTTCATTTTGTAATTGTTGTGCGTAAGTAGTAGCAAAATAGCTGCTGCCGGTACCGTTGTTTTTTGCCACGTAGTATAGGTAGTGCGTATGAGCAGGATGTAAAACTGCCTGAATGGAAGCGAGTCCGGGATTGGCAATTGGTCCCGGTGGTAACCCGCGGTGTTGGTATGTGTTGTATGGGCTATTCACTTGTAAATTCTGCAAAGTCAAAATAGGTGTAAATCCGTGATAATAACCTAAAGCGTACTCCACAGTCGCATCAATACGCAGGTGCATCGGTGGCACATGATGCAACCTGTTAAAGATCACACTGGCAACAAGGGGACGTTCTCGTGGCACTTGTGCTTCACGTTCCACCATCGAGGCAATGGTCAGCACCTGATTGACAGTCAGCCCTTCATTATGTATGATTGCCAATCGCTTTTGAGTTAGCACATCTGCCATCTGCGCCAGCATGGTTTGTACCATTTGATGCGCGCTTTCCCCACGCACAAACGCGTAGGTACTAGGAAATAAATACCCCTCCAAGCGAACCTTGATATGCGCATGACTAGGTATTTGCTTGATAAAAGATTCTGGATACACTCCATGATCAACCGCCTGATAAAATGCAGTCGCACTGCAAAGTTTGTCTTTTTCTAAAAGTGTAGCAATTTGCGCAACCGTATAGCCTTCAGGAATGGTCACCATTAGCGTGTTATAGCGCGTTGCTCCCGCTTTTAGTTCAGCCACCACTTGTGCAAACGTCATGCCGGAATGAAAACGGTAATTCCCAGCCTGCAAATCCGCACCTTGATGTGACCACCATAGATACACGCGAAACCAAAACGCGTTGTCGATCACGCCTTTTTGCGCAAGTAACTGTCCAATCACTTGACTGCTAAGCCCAGTTTGAATGTTGACCCACATTTCTCGTCCCGGTTTGCCATTAGGACTTTGGGGCAGGCGACTGAGGCCAACAAAAAACCCCAGCACAATAATTACCAGTGCCGTGAGTATCCCGAGCGACCGTGTCTTTTTTCTCTTCCACCAAGGTTTCCTTCGCATTCCCATTGAAATAACGCTACCGTCCCTTAACTTCAGTCTTCATCAATATCAAATAAGAGTGCATCAAATGCCTCCGCGACATCTTCCCACTCGTCATCATCATCAATGCCAATTAAGCTTGACTCGTCAGACTCCACGTCGCCTTCCACCCGCAGAATCAACAAATCATCACTCGGGTCGTCCACCGACTGCAAAAGCACGTAATGCTTTGCTTTCATTTCAAGCACGCGTACCACTTTAAAAGTTTCCTCTTGCCCCTCTTCATTGTCTAACACCACTTGTCCCATGAGCAGGTCATCTAGCAACTTAAGCCCTCCTTTTGCGATCAAGATATGTTTGCAAAATCAGAACCGCAGCCAGTTTGTCTACTACTTTTTTGCGTTTATGACGGCTGACATTGCCCTCAATTAGCATTCGATTAACACTGACAGTAGTCAATCGTTCGTCAATCCACTCGATTGGAATAGACGTATAGGAAGCTAGTTTACCCCCAAAATCACGAGTGATGTCCGCTCGTTCACCATAACTGCCATTCATGTTTCTAGGCAATCCAATAACAAACAGGGATACCTGTTCCACGGCTGCAATCTTCGCCAAATCTTCAAATACATTGCGAATTTTCTTGACCTCGAGCACATCGTATCCCTGCGCCGTAATTTGCAATTCGTCACTTAACGCTAGCCCAATGCGAGCGTCCCCATAGTCGATGCCAAGCACTTTCATGGTAGCCGAGTAGCGAGATAAAACCTGACCAACTCCTCAATCAGTTCGTCGCGCTCCACTCGGCGAATGGCGTCACGTGCATCCTTATAACTGGTGATATACGCAGGGTCTCCGGAAATCAAATAACCGGAAATTTGGTGGATCGGATTATAGCCCTTGTCATTCAAGGCCTCATAAGCCAGTAGCAACACCCGTTCTGCGCGTGTCGGTTCATCCGGACGCAAGCGAAATTGCATCGTCTCTTCAAAAGATGACACAAATACTCCCCCCACTTGCGAATCATAAGTCTATTGTAAACGGGTAAAGCAAAAAATGCGAATTTTACGAAGTCATTAGCCTTGCAACGACCGTTTTTGCAAGTTCTACTGCCTCACCAAGCCGCGTAGGATCTTTTGCGCCTGCTTGTGCGATGTCAGGTTTCCCACCGCCTGATCCACCGACTCCCTCTGCCACCTCTTTCATCAATTGACCTGCATGCACGCCCTTTGCTTGGAGTGATTTTGGCACGGCCGCAATCAGTTGTAGCTTGTCCCCAATTTTTGCGATTAATAAAAGTAACAAATCCGGCTTGCGCACCTTTAGTTCATCAACGATCGACCGCAAGCCATCCACGTCGATGGCTGTCACTTCTGCCACTAGCGCGTTACCTTGTGGGTACACCACTGATTTTTCAAGCAGCGACAACGCCTCGTATTTGCCAATTTGCTGATTCAGCACCGTTGCCTGTTTCTCTAGCGTTTTCACATGTTCCACAAGCCCTTCCACGCGTTCGGGCAATTGAGCGGGATGGGCGTGCATCTGATCACTCAGCGCGCCTAGCAGCCGCTCTTCTATTTTGATGTAGTCATACGCATGTTCCCCCGTCACAGCTTCCACGCGACGAATACCTGAGCCAATCCCTGTTTCCGCGATTAACTTGAACAAATTGATTTGCCCCGTTCGCTGTACATGACAGCCTCCGCAAAGTTCGACGGAATAATCCCCTGCCCTCACCACGCGCACGACATTCCCATACTTTTCACCAAATAACGCCATCGCCCCAAGATCTTTAGCTTCATTTAGCTCCATCTCTTCAATTTGCACCGCTTCGTCGTGCCATATTTGCTCATTCACCAGATACTCTACCCGATCAATCTGTTCCTTGCTGATACTCCCATGATGAGAAAAATCAAAGCGCAGTCGCTCACTTTGTACAAGCGATCCAGCTTGCGCCACGTGATCACCGAGCACTTCACGCAGTGCCTTGTGCAAAAGATGAGTCGCCGTATGATTTTTTGTAATATCCGTGCGCAGTTTGGCATCAATCGAAGCGGTCACAGCGGCACCATTGACAGCCTCGCCAAACACGACCTCACAGTGATGCAATGGTTGACCATTCGGTGCTTTTTGCACATCGTGCACACGCAACTCAAAACCACTGCCAAAAATCATCCCTTGGTCAGCAGCCTGTCCGCCACTCTCAGCATAAAATGGCGTGCGATCTAGGATCACCTGCACACGCTCACCTACCCCCGCCTTGTCCGCTAGTTCGTTGTTGACTATTAATACCTCCAGTTTAGCGGTAATAGTCCACTCCTTATACCCGACAAATTGACTAGAGACCTCTAAATCTCTGAGCAGACTAGTTTGCACCTGCATGCTGTCTACTTCATGACGAGCGTTTCTGGCGCGCATCCGCTGCGCTTCTAGCGCCTGTTCAAAGCCTTCACGGTCAACACCCAGGCCACTTTCGGCCGCTATTTCTTCCGTTAAATCCACAGGAAAACCATACGTATCATAGAGCTTAAACGCATCAACGCCTGCAATTAGTAGTTGTTGTTCTGCCTGCAAACGCTCAATCAAACGAGCAAGCAACGCCTCGCCATCCACTAGTGTTTCAAAAAAGCGCTCTTCTTCGCGACGAATGACCTCTTCCACACGCGCTTTATGCTTCAAAATTTCAGGGTAGTAATCAACCATCACTTCGCCCACAATGCCCGTGAGTGTGTGCAAAAACGGCTTGCTATAGCCTAGGCGTTTACCATTTCTCACGGCTCTGCGCAGCAACCGCCGGATGACATAGCCGCGCCCTTCGTTACTTGGCAACACACCATCCACGATCGCAAACACGACCGTGCGCACGTGATCAGCAATAATTTTCAGCGCGACATCCTGATCGAGAGCTATACCGTATGTCACACTAAGTATGGCCGCCGCCTGATCGATAATTGGGCGAAAGAGATCGGTATCAAAGTTTGTCGCCACCCCTTGCAGTACCGAAGCCGTACGCTCCAGACCCATGCCCGTATCAATGTTCTTTTTCGGAAGTGGCGTATAAGAACCATCCGGATTGTGGTTATACTGGCTAAACACTAGGTTCCAGATTTCAAGATGCCGGTCACAATCACAACTAGCGTCACACTCAGGTCGCCCACAACCTGTGCCCGGCCCACGGTCATAAAAAATTTCCGAATTTGGCCCACACGGCCCTTCGCCAATATCCCAGAAATTCTCCTCCAACCGAAGAATTCTATCTTCAGCAAGCCCAATCTCACGGTGCCAAATGGCAAACGCTTCATCGTCTTCTGGATGAATCGTAACGGATAGACGTGCCGCATCAATGGCTAGCCTGTCGGTAACAAATTCCCACGCCCAGTGGATCGACTCTCTTTTAAAGTAATCGCCAATCGAAAAATTGCCCATCATCTCAAAAAAAGTCTGATGCCTTGCCGTACGGCCTACATTTTCAATATCATTCGTACGTATACATTTTTGGCTATTGGTCATGCGTGGATTAGTCGGTGTGACCCGGCCATCAAAGTATTTTTTTAACGGTGCCATGCCACTATTGATCCACAAAAGTGAAGCGTCCTCCTGAGGCACTAGGCTCGCACTTGGCATAATGTCATGCCCTTTTTCCTTAAAAAACTCCACATACTTTCGGCGCAATTCGCTCGCTCTCAACGTAGATACCGTCCTTTCAAACATCCTTATTTGTGCATAAAAAAAAGCCCTACTCGCCCCTAAGGGACGTGAGCTTCACGCGGTACCACCCTTATTACGCTCGTCACAAACTGACAAACGTCTCTTGCTTACGCGCTAACGGGCGTACCCGTTGTGATTGCTCACACGGTCTTGGAACGAGCTTCCTGCCTTCTTCGCTCATGCGCCCTTGCAGCCAAATCGGGGCACACTCTCTGGGAACGGGCTAGTCAGTACTCCTGTTCTGCGTCACCATTTGCGAGTCAGTATAGCAAAAACAGGCTTTTCGAGCAAGTGTATAATGATCCGTGCACTGGGAGCTAAGGCGAGAGACAACGAATGCGCTCACTTACGCGCGCTCTGCGCGCAAAGTCGTTCGCCGCATCCATTGTCTCTCGCTTTCGTTATCCACAGCCATGCGCATATTACTGATCCTCCAGCGAAATGCCTTCTTGTCAAGCAAAGTTCTCAAGCGTCATCGTTTCACCACGCTCGTATTCCTCTATCGCTTCTTCCGCTAAAGCGTCAAAAAGATTTTCAGCATGGACAAAACGCAGTTCATTTCCCTGCTGCTTGATGTAAAACACATCGCCAGTTTCTACATGCATGGCCTCACGAATCGGCCTAGGCACCACCAAGTATCTGGACAATTATTTGTTCTGGTTCCGTTTTTTTGGAACGGTATAAAAATTTGTCACCGTATGAAGCCAAATGGTCTATCTTGCGTGATATGACAAGACAAGCGAATGACATCACGGTTGAAGACCTGCGAGCCGTGTAGATAAGATTTTCCTTCAGTTAACGGCAGGTTAGTCGAAGAAGATGGATATTGCATGGGCACACTAATGTGAATGATAAAATTTCAATTTCTTTGAACGGCGATAGTTGGCATAGGCTCTATCGCAGTCCCGATGGTACTTCCGACGATCACTCCGATGATTATTGCAACCAAAGCTAAGGACAGGAGTATGCCCGCCCCAAGGTCGTATTGTGGATGGGGATCGGTCCATCTTGCAAAATAAAGCCAAATAGCGTTAACGGCAAGGAAATACAAAGCGGTAAAAACAGGTGCGAGTATAAATGCGTACCATTTTCTGTAGTACATTGGTATCGCTACTGCATAAAGGAGGGCAATGACTATGGGTCCGATCACCATGATGCTATACCATGAGATTTCGGAAGGAGCCAATAGGGTTGTCTCTTGGTACAGAAGTGATATTACCGCACCAATGATACATATGAGTTGCACCCTTACCATCGGTTTTAGTTTCGCCATGTCATCATCTCATTTCTAAACGGCGCGTAGATGTTCCACTTCATCTTGTGTGTGCCCGATAAACTTGCGTATTTCGAAGCAGAACAGGGTTTTGGTCCGCCCCCACGTTTCAAGATCAAGAAGTGATTGGCGTTGATCCGACTGTCAGAATAACTCTGCTTTATCAGGAGGGCGTGGGCATGAATCCAAACAGACCTACAAAGACAACGATAAATGCAATGAATAGAAGCGGAATCACGATCACAGAAGATGATAAAACGGAGATTGTATAGATCAAAAACCGTCGGTCTTTGGTCATTCTGAATCGAACAATCCCCAATATGAACAAAAGGACTGGAATAGCAATATATATCATGGCTAAAAAGTCACCTGCCGTATTCAACACGGATTGCAGACTGCTTAAATTGCCTCCTTCTATCAGCACAGCAAACAAGAAGATAGCTGTCAGAAATCCCAAAGAAATGAGAACGAACTTATTCTCCATCAACCTGTTTATCATAAATTCACTCCCTGACAAGCTTAGCGTAATGCAGGGCTATGCTACGATGCAAAGGGAATTATTTCTTGAACTAAAGGGGGCTTATGTGACAGAAGCGTTGATTCTCGCTTATTTGGTCATAATAGGCGTTTTAGCAACAATCTTTACGAAAATAGCCATAAAAAAAGCCCCATAAGGGGCGTTTGCTTGGCATCGTCCTACTCTCCCAAGACCCTGCGGTCTAAGTACAATCGGCGCTGGAGGGCTTAACCGTCGTGTTCGAGATGGGAACGGGTGTGTCCCCTCCGCTATCGACACCAAACTACAAAACTGATTATACATAGAGTAGCAGCGTTTGTCAAGCATGCGGCGTGCGCACTTGTTGAACCTGCTCGATAATCACTTTTACCACCGCCAGTATAGGAACAGCAAAGATCAGCCCCATCACCCCGCCGACCTGTCCTGCAAACAACACTGCCAAAATAATAAATATCGGATGCAATTTCATTGATTTGCCCATGATCCAAGGCGACAGCACATTCCCCTCCACCTGTTGTACAAGCAAATTGACAATGAGCACCTTCACTAACATGCTATTGGAAATCCCCAACGCCATGATTAGTGCAGGTGTGGCACCAATAAACGGCCCCAGATAAGGTATCACGTTGGTCAGTGCCACAAAGAACGCTAAAAAC
>JAJZCJ010000149.1 GCA_021846145.1 Bacillota bacterium | reverse complement strand
CCTCCCACATCAGGTCCCTCATCATGGTCTAGACCCAACCACTGCATCCCATCGATAATCTGCGCGGCAGACGCTTCCGTTGATCGAGCCGCATCTGTATCATCAATGCGCAATATGAATTTTCCCTGATGTTGCCTCGCAAATAACCAATTAAAATAAGCTGTCCGCGCTCCGCCAATATGCAGTGAACCGGTTGGACTAGGTGCAAATCTTACGCGAATTTCTGACTCTGACACGCTGGTGACACCGTCTTTCTACAATAATAATATAGTTCCTGCAATAAAAGGAAGAATCATGAGCGAGGTGCGCAGCACCACTGATGGTACTCTTTTGCTGAACCTCTCCCATGGCTAAAGCCAGGAAATTCTAAAAGCCTATACCTCTGCACTCTCGCAGGCTCTCGCGTTGACTTGCGCCATCGCTACAACATCCCGCACCTTATGCTCAAGCAGACACTCTTTTTCGGACGACCCGCTCTGACTCCGATACGTTCCGAAGGGGAAGGCACTGGCCTTCCTCTCGCAGGTTGGTTATTCGCCTGTTGCCAAGCCGTCCGCAGGAGCGGTTCCGCACCCTGCCAATGCTCGTAGGCATCTGCTGCTTGTAGGCGTTCTTCTTTCACGTGCTTTGCGAGATAGGCACTGAACAAGTCCCGTTGCATCACCACACCACAATCACAGGCGTGAACACGCTCGGATAACCGTTTCTTGTGCTTCTGACCACAAATGCACACTTGCGATAATGCAGTATGGTACGTACTGAATTCCTCCACGCCACCGCCAGCACTTTCAGCCTTGCGGGTGAGAATGGAGAGAAACAGCTTCGGTGCCCGGACACTAATGGAGCGTCCAAACATCTTTTGGAACGCTTTGTAGCTCAGTTTTTCTGTGAGGATGTATTTACCCACCGCCAAAATCTCGTTGGCCAATTGACCGTGCAGCGTTTTGCGGTGCGCGGCTTCGCGGCGGTACAGTTCCTGCATCACGAGTTCGATTTCTAGTTGGTGCCGACTCTTCTTCGAAGGGTGTTTCCCTTTAATCGCACGTCCTTTTTCATCGTAGCAATCAGGGTTATTTGCCCTACGCTGGCGGTCTTGCTTCCGTTGCAACCTACGAATTTTTTGGTGATCTCTGGCGACTTCTTCTGCGAACATGGTTAGTTTGGCCTGCGTAGCGCCAACAATGGCGATGGTGGACGGTCCAATGTCAAGCCCAATGGTTTCATTGCCAATCGTACGTTCTGGCTTTTGATAGGGCACCCCTTCGCAGACCAGTTGCGCATAGTAGCGATCTTTGCCGCGAATCGTTCTCGTCACCAAGCGCACGTATTTCACGCGGGAAGAGAGTCCGTGCTGAATGACTGAATCATTCTCGAGTCCTTTGACCATTGGCAGTTCAAGCCCATTCCACAAGACCCGATCTTCCCGCCAACGGATGCAAGCGGCGTTCGTCTTCCCTTCAAGGCTGTGCAATCCGCGTTTGCCTTTAAATCGGACTTTTCCGGCCTTTCCAAACGCGACCTTTTGCACCGCTTCAAACGCACGATCCGCCAGTTTCTGCGCCACGTGGGAGTCCAGATGGTGGCCAAGCCAAGTGGTACGCCGCATTTCATCCGCCACCGCTTCAAGAGCATAGGCGGAAAAGCCATGAGCTTGGCGGGCGGCAGAAAAGTGAGCCTGCCGTTCTTTCTTGTCCTTGGTTTTCTTCGCTTTTGTGTACCATATGGATTGTCTGACCAGTGCTAGCCGTTTTCTGGCTTCACCAAGAAGCGCATTGTAGAGTTGGCGTCCTGCTTCAAACCGTGCCTCCAGGGTTCGTTCCTGTTGATCGGTGACCCGTAGCGGAACCTCGCAAACAAAAGAGGGTGTCTTGCTCTTAGACGTTTTTTTGGTTTTCGATATATTGCTTAATGACGGCAAGCGGGGCACCTCCCACGTTACGGTAGCCTTCGCTACCCACAGTCGCGACAATAGGTTGGCTGACACACAGCCCGACAAGAGGAGTCATGCTCCTGCTGGCTCGATCTGGTGACGTTGTTCCACGCCACGGTCACGAATATTTCGCGCGCCGATCAAATCATCATTTAACGTATAGTGACACGCTTTGCAGGTAAAACGATGATTTTTCTTATCCCGATTGCCACGTTCCGTGTGCCCGCACTTCGGACACTTTTGGCTCGTATATTTAGCCGACACGGATAACACAGGAATTCCTTCAGCAAGTGCTTTGTAACGGATGAAGGCTTCGAGTTGTGCAAACGCCCAAGAAAACCGCCAGTAGCGATCTTTCAATTACAAGCCATTTGCGACTTTAAGCCGAATTTGTCGCGTAGATCGCGATAGACGACTTGTTGCAATCGCTTAAAAGCAGAAATCCCGCCTTTTTCGAAAGCAACTCGGCTAGTGTAGTTCAAAGCTTCACGGTTCGCTACTAATGTCGTTTGTAACGCTTCTGCTTCTGCTTCTGCTTGTGCTGGCGAAACAAGGAGTTTCAGCCGAACGGTACGAATGAGATCCAACAGCATCACCGCCATTCAGTACCAATATTATATCGCAATCTTACTGAAACAAAAGGCCATGCCATTTCTCCCCCACTTTAGAACAAGGGGACTCCTGACACAACTACTTTGAATAAATGGAGTGGAACCGATGCCAAATGTTCCAGACAACCCACCTGTCACCACACCAATGAGTCCGGCGACCACCCAGTATGTCTTATTCCTTTTTTCCATCTGCCAATCCTTAGGCATTGTGTCCTTATTGATTACAAACATTTTAACCCAGAGCATGATTCCTGACAAAAATAAAATCATGGCCGTCATGATCGTAAGCTCGTGAGGTCGGCGAAATGGACCTGAGTTGTATACTAATTACATCAAATCAAAGATGGACGTCAGTTCGCGAAGTTCTGCAGCCAATGCTTCCAATTTTGCGGTGGAGCGATTGGTTTCCTGTATCCAAGAAAGTTGACCATCCGCAGTAGCTAGAATAGTGTTCAATCCTGCAGATAATTCACTTGATCGTACCTGTAACTGATCTGCTAATTTGGTCAACTCTTCTAAATCTTGTTCTACAGCGTCCAATAGTTGAATTTCCGACCCAGCATCACTATTCATCCGATGCTGTAACCGTAAAGACAAATCAGTCAATGCCTGTGCATACCCCAGTTGCTCACTTACTGTCCGTCGCAAATGTTCCATTACGCTGGTCACGTGCAGCGCCCCTTGTACGGTGGAATCACCACTGGTGACTAATTCTTGAAAAGACCGCTGCAGATTGTCGGAAGTCTCCGAAATACCGGCAATCACGTCCCTTAAATTATTGGCCATCCGCATAAAGCTTCTTGCTAACATACCCATCTCGTCTTTACGTTGATCTAATTTACCTAGATCCACTTGAAAGCGACCACCTGCAATATCATTGGCCGCCGTGGTGATCATGAGCAAAGGCCTAGAAAGTATGCGCTTACTAAATCCCCACAATGCCAAAGCGGCAAGTGCAATCGCCACGATACCCACAACCAAAAACTGCACAAATAATTTCGCGGTGGACGCTAGATCGTTTTTTAGCGAGTAATTTACATCTGCGCTGTAAATGGTGACGCCATTAATGAGCACAGGTGCAATAATGTGAAGGATGTTGTTTTTCATAATAGATTCTGTTCTCCCTTGGCTCATTAGCAATTGTTCATTTTTGGGAGCCAGAGAACCAATTTTGCTAGGATCGGTAGATGCGATATCATAGAAGTATCCATTTAATTTGTAAATGCTAAACGATTGAATATTGGAATTTTGCGCGCTTAAATGAAGTAAGATGGCTTCAAAATTATAATCTGGAATCCCCGCTTCAAGCGCTGAATTGATGGTATGGATAAGGAGCACCGTTTTTTGTTTCGCCTGAGAGACCATCATGGCGCGACTCTGTGTGTATACCACAGTAAGAGTAGAACCAAGCACCAACATAACGATGGCAATAAATAACAAGCTCAATTTTCGGTATAATGACATCCAATGCCCTCCTAGTCAATTCCCTCTTACCACTTCCATGGTGATCAATCAGAATCCATGGTACATTGATCTAGAGTTTATCATACCATCTACGATGCCGTGTGTCGTTGAAGATTTTAGCGAGGTGATTCCTGTTGAGGCTTAATATTGATGCGCCTGCGATGCGAAGGATCAACCGCGCAACGGTTTTACAATTTATCCGCGATCAAAGAACAACATCACGAATTGACATTGCACAAATGACCGGATTGAATAAAGCCACTGTTTCGTATATTGTGGATGAATTAATCAGCGAAAAATGGGTACAGGAAATTGGCTACGGGTCATCGACAGGTGGCCGTAAACCGATGCTGCTGCGTTTTAATGCAAATAGTGCCTATGCTATCGGAATAGACGTAGAAATGGACATAGTAAGAACAGTTGTATGCAATACCCGGGGGGATGTAGCTTTTAAAAAGGAAGCAGATTTGCCGAAATTTTCTTCCGAACTGCAAGATAGTTGGTTGAGCACCATCATCGAAGAAATTAATTACGCCATCACAGCGACACCGAAAAGCCCACACGGACTGATCGGTATCGGTTTGGCACTGCCCGGTCTCGTTAATTCGGAAACGGGCATCATTAGCACTTTGCCTAATCTGTCTATAAAGGAATGGAACATTCGCAGAGCGATTTCAGATGAGCTACAAATTCCTGTTTTTGTGGAAAACTCCGCCAATTGTGGTGCGTGGTCTGAATTTACACGAAATAAAGACAAAGATGAGAATCTTGTTTTTATCAACGCAGGTATAGGAATCGGAACCGGGATCATCATCAATGGTCGACTATACAAAGGCAAGCAAGGAATCGCTGGTGAATTTGGCCATACCACCATTTTCCCCATGGGGCAACGCTGCGTTTGTGGTAATTATGGTTGCTGGGAAGAATACGCTTCGGAACGCAGTTTAATCAGATACATTATTGAAGCGGGTGGAGATGTTGATCAATTAGATGCGATCCCCAGATTGATCAATTTCATTTTGAATGAAGCTCATGCAGACAATCGATCATATATACGAGCACTCAACACACTCGGCCAATACTTAGGAATTGGTATCACCAACATTATCAACGCGCTTAGCCCAGATCGCATCAGCTTGGGAGGAACAATTTCCCAAGCAGCTACGTTTGTGTTACCGGAAATTGAACGATTATTAAACTATCGTGTATTCACACCCAATCGCCATACGCCAATTACCATTGCGGGTGTCAATTCAATTGCGATTGGCGCAGCAACATTAATCATCCAACAGATGCTGTTTGATCAAAGTGAGGTTGCCTTATAAAAGCCCCTATCTCTATCCTTTCACAGAACCCGCCAATAACCCTCGCACAAAATATTTCCCTAGCAAAATGTATACGACCAAAGTTGGCAAAGAGACAAGCAACGCACTTGCCATCTGCACATTCCATTGAATCGTTTGACTACCCGCAATATTAACTAGTGCTACAGTAACTGGTTGATAAGGGGGATTGGTTAAGGAAACTGCAAATAAAAAATTGTTCCAGACTTGAGTAAATTGCCATATCCCAGCGACCACAAAACCAGGAATGGATAACGGCAGAATAATATAGCGAAAGATCCCCCAGAAGCCGGTACCGTCAATTTTTCCCGCTTCCATCAATTCATTAGGAATGGCCACGTAAAAATTCCTGAAAATTAACGTGGTGATCGGGATACCATACACGATATGCACTAGTATCAACCCTGCAATGGTATTATAAAGCCCAATTGAATCCATCACTCTCAACAACGGGATCAGTACACTTTGATAGGGAATGAACATGCCAAAAAGAATCAAAAAAAACAACACATTGGATCCCTTGAATTTCCATTTCGACAATGCATACCCATTGAGCGAACCAAGCACCGCTGACATAATCGTAGCGGGTATCGCTAGTTCAAAACTATTTCCGAAATTTGGCCCAAGTTGTGCCCAAGCCGTTTTAATGCTTGCAAAACTAATGGCAGAAGGAAGATTCCACATCTGCGTCAAACTGACATCCGCGTTGCTTTTTAAGCTAGTGACCACCACCACATAGACGGGGACAAGGTAGATTAAGGCAATCACAATCAATGCGACGTAAATCAACATACGAGCGCTGCGTTTCCAAGTGAGTTGACTCATGAGTTTTCCCCCTGACGGAGAGTAGAAATTAGATAGGGAACAATGAATGCAGCAATTAATAGCAGTAGTATCACCGCAATGGCTGCCCCTTGTGCAAATTCATTACCCTGAAATGTCGTCTGAAACATATTTAAGCTAGGCATGTCAGTAACAAAGGCCTGACCAGGACCCGTCATGGCATAAATTAATCCGAAAATTTTCAGTGAGGCAGCTGTTAAAATAATAATGATTGTCGTGGTGGTCGCTTTCAATTGAGGTAAAATAATGGAGAAAAAAATCCGCCACACTCCTGCTCCATCAATTCTAGCCGCTTCTTTAATTTCATCCGGAATACCGCGCAATCCTGCCAGGTAAACTGCCATGGCAAACCCGGACATCTGCCACACTGCGGCAATCAAAACTGAAAGTAATGCGACAGGAATGCCAATTTGAATTTGCCCGAAAGGAAAACTCAGCGCAATGTTCGTACTTAAAAACCAGCTTGGCAATGATGTCCAGCCAAACGCTTTTAGTATTAAATTCACACCCGTATTAGGATTAAGAATCCATGACCACACCACACCGGTCACCACGAAAGATATTGCCATCGGAAAGATAAAAATACTTCGAAATATTCCTTCCCCTTTGACCTTCTGATCAACAAGCAATGCAAGCGCCATACCAACAATTATGCATGAAAGGATAAAAAGAACAGTAAACACAACAATATTACGCAAATCAGATTGAAAACGATAGGTGTTAAATATCGATGCGTAATTCAACAGACCGGCCAGCGAAAAATCAGGTATTAAACTGTTCCACTTCGTGAACGACACATAAATAGTCCAACCAATAAAACCATACACAAATACGCCCAATGCGATCAGCGATGGTATCAATGTCGCCACCGAAGAAAAAATATCCCAAGAAAATTTTCGTCGATGGACACTTCCGGTAATCATACCCTTCCTCCTCGTTTTTTAAATAAATGAGACGATTCACGCAATTTATTGATTTGCGTGAATCGTCCTTGATACCTAATGATCAAGAAAGCGGATTGGTTTGTGCGGCATTTTGTAACGACGACACAAAATTATTCACGTTATGATCAGTTACAAAAATCTCCATCGCGTTGTTAAATGAATTGGTGAATCCAGGATTGACAGCACCTTGGCCAATCACAAGCACCATTTTATCATGCTTATAAGACTGCATCGCTGAACGAGAGTATGCATCATATTTGGCTGGATTCGCATCAAGGCGTGGTGAAAATGTGCCTTTTAACGGATTGAAGATATCTTGCGCCTTCTTTGATCCCAATACTTTCAAGAAGTTGAGTGTTGATGTTTTGTCCTTCAGTTTGGAAGGAAGTCCAAACACATCAGACACTACCCCAAATACGCCCGTGGTCATCGGCGTGGGAGCCCAACCAAATCCGGTTTTCGGCTGCAAATGCAGTGTCGTAGTAAAGTAACCCTGTGCCCAATCGCCCATTACATTCATGGCCGCCTTACCTTGGGCAACCAACTGATCTGCCTGTTGCCAGTGCAGTGCAGAATAATCACTATTGGTGTAGCTCATCATTTTGACAAATGTTTGTGAAGCTTGTTTCACACCAGGACTATTCCACGCCAATTTCCCCGTCA
>JAJZCJ010000148.1 GCA_021846145.1 Bacillota bacterium | reverse complement strand
CGCCTGTATCTCTTGCTCTAAAATAATCGAATCATTCAATGTCACGTTCCCAATTCTCACGACACTCGTGGGAAGTAGAAAATTCACATCCATCAAAGAACCATTATTCGCGTAAAATTTCGCAGTAACAGTCTCGTTTACTCCATTTGCCACAGCGGGACCACTCGTAATTCCAGGTGTCGTCATCTGCAGTTGGTTAATCTGTCTGATCATTTGCGAGATCCACGCGGTATTGGTAATGGTTTTCGACTTACTTCCGTTAACCAGCACAACTTTCGTAATATTGGTAGGTATATATGAGTTCTTGGGTCTGGTCGGCGTAACAATGTACGTTACTTTGAGCTTAAATACGGTTTGGCAACTTTGTTTGACTGTCTGGAAACCCAAGCTAATATTGGGCGACTGTGTAGGATCTCCTGGCATCCCTATTTTCGAAAAATCCACATAACTCGTGATCGTTTTCCCATGATCACTCGACTGCCCCCAACCATTCACTTGGTAACCCAGTTTCTGAAATTGCTCAGTATACCATGATTGAATCTGTTGAGCTGAATCATTTGAGGCATAATAAAGAGACCCATCCACCAAATCCGCATCCATCGGAGTCCCCATGTCGCCGATATTGCTGACTGGGGCGACAGGTTTCGCACCAGGATACACTGGAAGATAGACAATCACCGTTTCACTTGGCGGCTTACTATTTGGCATTGCCTTCATAACGAATGGGTCAGGATGTAATGTGAGTGCGGCTTTGGGTTGATGGATGCTTCTGAAAAACACTTGGGTATGGCTTGTTGATGAACTCACCTTTGCATGCAATGGTTGTATTGAAATGGATGATGTGAAATTTCCCCAACCAGGTACTATTGGAAAAATCGACATCAGAATGACTCCCGATAAAAATCGACCACGAAATTGTTTTATCAATCTAATCACACTCCTAACGGAATAGACGATTAAATGCAGGATTTGGTTTCAAAACAATCAATCCTCCGTCCAATAAATTCTATTATAAGTAGAATTTAATTTTTCTTTCAAACAATAAGTACATATAATATTTTATAATTGTCAATATATTCCTTTCGCGACAAGAAACCAAATGCACCCTTTTTATTTGGAGTCGTTTATTGTTGTCTTATCAACTAAATGATAAAGCTTTAGCCCATTCATGACCGTAACCTATTAATAACCGCAAAAGTGGACTCTTTTGGATATTCCAAGATGCATCCCACGATAAGAAGGTCAACAGTTGAATGAGGATTGACATAGTCAATACCAAAGAAATCCTTCAATTTCTTGTCCGCGATACTTTTGAACTGTTCCAAATCTGAATCGGTAATCATGATATAAGGCATTCCTTCATTTAATAGTTGATAGAATTCTATCAAACGATCTACATCAAACAACTCTGCAATAGTTCCCTGGTTGGCAATCCGATTTCATAATCTCCAAATTGTGCATTTTGGGACGGGAATACTTTTAAGTCAATTTCGTCATCAGCCATTTCAATGAACCGATCTCTTGCATTCTCATCTCCCACAATGAATCCCATCGGCTTTTTTTCCCTGGATCACATACTCAACCAATCGTTTATCATAATTAGACCATGTCCCATCATCATCCGACTCATGAAGTACATCACCACCATCATGACAAGACCAAAAATCGGGAACAGTATCCCTACATCATTTTCGAATCGCCTCCTGCTTACTCTCTTCTCCGTTTGAACATTCGTATAAAAATAGCGCTAAATAGGTTGCGCGTATCCATTCACAGCAGAGAAGTGTCACCATACCCCTATCTCGTCGTCCTACCTTCTCCCGTTTCCACGCGCTTACCGTTGAAAAACCGTTTTAACCCCCTGATGACGGAGGACAGCATAGAATTTATCATTTACAATAAATGGATTGTTTGTTTCATGGCAGTCACCGTCTCTTCATCGCGAAAATAATCATTGTGTTTGTTTTCTGCTGGAAATCACCGAGCACCCCGCTTTTACCCATCCTTGTGCCAAAATGACGCTACCCAAGTAATAATCTCGTTCACTTCGTACCTACCGTCTATCATTTTATTTGACTTTATTTTAATTATATAGTATTATTAAATCAAATCTACCAAGCAGGAGTGGTTACGGATGCTTCACCTTCATGCCGTACATACAATCAATACGTTTCAGGCACTATGGATCTGGTGGCAAAACCTTCATCACAGCATGCAAAATACGTCCAATCAAGTGAGCCAGTCATTCTCCGATGCGCAACAAGGGATGAAATACTTAACTTCCGTGATGGCTGATCCTGGGAATCCGTATAGTGTGGCACCACCCCAATACTTACAATGAAAATCCAAATGAAGTCCCTCTATGTACTAGAAATAAGCAAGCGAGCAGTCGAGACGGCGGACGTCTCACGTTTGCGAGCATTTTTACATCAATTGTACGTCAACGGCAATGCAAAGAAATCATTTCAGTCCGTCGTCATTGTTTTTGCTGGATACGATGATGATGAACGAGAAGTATACGAAGTGGAAGAGGTGCGAAGCTACGTTCACCAACTGATCAAGGAACCAGGCACTGTTTTTTACTACACACAAAATTATAAGCTGTTACTATCCTGTATGGCTAACGTAAAAGCTTGGAAGCCTATTCAAGCTAAAAATGGAGATCGATATCCAATGCTGCTTGAATTTGAAGCGGATTTTATCGAACAGCTTGCATTTGACATAAAAATGTACGGCATGCTGGCTAACAATATTGAACAGGCCGTCCCTTTTGCGGATTCGTTGCTACGGACCTTTACTTAGGAGGTCCTATTTTTTTATGGAGTTTAGCGGACTGGCATCGGAATAAGTAAGTATCCCTTTGTACGAGTTTCCCGTTTATATCTACAATATATCTCTATTGAAGAACAATATTTTAATCAACGCATTGTGAATAATTAGTTATCCATCAACTCAGCTATTTTACCTACGGAAAATCAGTGAACGCAATCAACTTTTATGATGCGTAGTGGTTATAATTTTTTCAACCTGATCCCAAGCCTATAAAAATTGGATAATTTAATGCTCCGTTTTGTTTTTTCGGGGCATACATAGCTTATAATGAAGATGTCCACTCCTTGAGTGCATTTGTCCCTTCGTTTTTTTGTGGGTCACCTCCGTGGGTCTCCTCCTCTCAAAAGTTATACGACGATATACAACGATATGGAAACTCAGACCCTCAAAAATCCCGTTAAATCAACGATATTTAATTGTATAGAACTGGATAATACGATGCAAAACGGTTTCCTAAACCGCGTCTTGCACAGGTTCGAGTCCTGTCGGGTGCATCAGAAAAACCGATAACCGCGCGGGTTCTCAGATATTTGAGAGCTCGCGTTTTTTGTTTGGGTGAAGGCCTTTGCAAATCAATTGCAAATCTATCTTAAGTGGATTTTTTAAACTCAAGGCTCTGAACGCTTGGCGCAGTGTACCTTATCAGCGTCGACTATCTCTTTAAATGTGATGCGGCGAACTGCATTACAAGTAGTGGTAAAGCGGAGGATTGAGTTATGAGTAGATGCTGCGATGCTCTTCTTGCGGGAGGGGGCCTAAGTTTCAAACTCGACACATGTGGAGTGCTGCGTGTCGCTCGTCAGATGAGATTAGATGATTCACGACCTTGATGTGAGAATGGCTCCTCCGGTATATCGGGAGAACCATTTGTATATAGATGTGCTGTGCATCTCCGACGCTTTTTGGCCAATATCGAAATAAAATTAGCCGACATAGCATGTCGGCCCGGTGCACGTTTGGTTGAGCACGTTCCGAACAGTGTTCGGAACAAATCAATTGTTGATACATATTATGACGCATATTTGAGAAAAGTACACATGAAAATGACCAACATAGTATGCTGGTCGCTGGAAAGTAATTCTTTGGCGGAACAGTGTTCAGCCACCGTTTGTTATAAACGCATTATACTGCACACTTATTTGAAATGCAATGTCCAGTTTCCGTTAGGTGTGAGTTACCGGAATAAGCGAGGCAACACAGCATCTACGTTTTGCTTTGAACTCATCGTTATTTTGGCTAGGAATTCACCACGAAGTCGCTTTTTGCTGATGGTTCTTATCTGCGACACGTTTATGACACCAGTAACGTTTTGATTTGGATTGGGCTCCACCTGTACTGGTATCTCAAAATAATACAATGGTCTAGATTTCATAACCCCATCTTCAACCCACTCTATGAAGTATTTCCCTGTTTGATCCTGAGTCAACGTACTGCCATCAAACGTCGTTATCGGTGCCACTATTGTAACAGAAGATGTTCTGTTGCCGGCATTGTTCTGTAGGATTACAACTGGGCGTTCATTGGAAGTTTCGTCTCCAATGTTGAACCCGAGATTTGCGTAGAATATGTCACGCTGAAAGATATTTTTCGAAGCAGAATGTCGTCTGAGTTTATATTTATGAATTATCCAAGTAAGGAACTCTTTGGCCTCATCCAAGTTTTTAGACCAAATGTCTTCTATGGTACTTTTACTTTTGCTCTCTATGGTACTTTTCAAATCATGAATCAATCCCTCAATTTCCTGAAGTTGGTTTGCTATGTTTTGTGGTGTCTTGGGTGGTGACATGATTGGTCCTCCCATCAGTAATCTAACAGTCTGTATTCCGCAACAGTGTCGGAATTCCTCTAATTGTGGTGGAAATAATTGTGCACCAATTTTTTAAGCAGAATGAAATTCGTCTTATGACCAAGGGATACAGAATATAAAACGGCCCCCCGTCCTATCTGGGGAGTCATCTGAGGTGTTAAGGCTTGAAAAAAATGCATCATTGTTGTAAATTCTATTTTTAAAAAATACCAACACAGAGAATTAAACTAATTTCGTCAAAATATTGCATTCTGAAATTGAAAAAATACAAACCGAAAGCAGTCAATCATGGAACTGGAATAAACAATCGAGCAAAGGAGTTCGATTAAAAGCGTTGGTTACATGCGATAATAACGCCAAATTATCTGCTAATGTCAACAAAAGCAGAAAATGTGCTTTCAATTGTTTAACTACAAAAACATTTTGAAGAAGACGGCAGAATCATAAAAAATCTCCGAGCTCTGTGCCGTAGGCCTGAACAGTCGCCAAATTCTACGGATTGTGATCGAAAATGTACTGACTAAATTGAAATTCGTAGTTTACCACTTGGCTGAGCAATCTGTTCCAGACGAGGTTGTAATCGCGTGGCTATTTCCGACTGCAATCATTTACCTTGAGAGCGCTCTTCTTTATTATGGCTATACTGACCGCATCCCTGTAAATTGGCAGCTTGCCATAGATAAAAATATCTCAAAGCAACAGTTTAACATTGTCTATCCCCCGATCATCCCCCTTTATTTGGAAAGTAAATATATTGAAATTGATGTGGATGAATTTGAAATGGGTGGAGCGAAAATTCGGATCTATAATAAAGAGCGTAAAATTTGTGATATTCGATATATGCAAATAAGATAAGATTGATCGAGAAGTATTAAGCATTGGCATCCAGCGACATATCAAAGCTGGCTTCTTGTGTGAGTATGATCCGGCAGACCGTACCTTTCTTCGCAAGAATGGAAAGCCCTACACTGATCCTCACCATCTTATATCGATATGCAAGTACAGAGAGTTTACTTATTCACTCGATGTTCTGGAGAACATGGCTTCACTTTGTAGCCACTGTCACAACCTTCTTCATTACGGAAGGTTTGAAGATAAAAAACCTATTTTTACAATGCTTTATAACGACCGTAAGACAGCGCTGGATGCATGTGCCTTACATTATACTCTCGACCGGTTACTGTCTTACTGCAAATAGGAGGTGCGCCATGTTAGGAGCAATTATCGGGGACATCGTCGGTTCCCGTTTTGAATGGAATAATAACAGGAGCAAGCAGTTTGACTTCCTGACTTATAAATGCAGTGTTACAGATGACTCCATCATGTCTTTGGCAATAGCTAAAGCTCTTTTAGAAAGCAAAGCTGATTATAGTGACCTGCCTGAAAATGCTGTGAAATATATGCAAGGTATCGGAAGGCACTATCCGAAACCAGGGTTGACTTTGCTTCTTCGTCAGTCAAGTTGTAGATGTTATGGAATTTCGATGATAACTTTGCGATCTGTTTCTTCGCGATGATTTGTAAAAGCCAATTTAACGAATTCAAAACATCATTGTTTTGATCCATGATAATTTCCTCTAGTTTTCGGGGAGAACCAGCCAAATTCGCGTTTTTGATGACAGGCATCCCAATGTCATGTCTAATGCCCCTCATCCGTTCTTGCATATAAGGGTCCGATAGCGCAAGAAACACTGCCCAACGATGAGTTAATGGACTCATCGCTACGACCACTGCTCACTTCAACATGACGCTGGAACTGTTGCCGATCATCGCTGCACCTGACGTAGTCTGATAAATCACGCGCACGGTTCCCGTTTGGCCGCGCATCGACGAGGGATAGATGAAACTGTTCATCTTCCCATCCACACTGATACTGAATCCTGGATTAGCTCCTCCCGTAAACGCTTGTAGATAAGTGTTGACCACCGACATCCCCTGACTCGAAAGCCACTCAAGCTCGACCAGTCGATATCCTGTAGGTGGATTTTGAATAGTGAACGTAAACAGGCTACCCATGCTACCGGGTGCTTTTATGATTACGACCGAAGGTGCCGGCTGTGTCGCCGCCATAGAGTTGACAGTACCCTGGGGCCAGAAGACTGAAACGTGATCGACTGCTTTACCGACGCCTTTACTGGTCCTTGGGAACACAAAAAGCAGTTGATAGTCTACACCCGCTGGATACATGTAAATGACAGAATCAGATGTCTGCCGCATATCGCCGGATTGGCCGAGCACCGACGTAACATCCGCTGGCGTAATGGCCTTCAGTTTGCTGCTGTAGGATCGAACGTCCATGATCTGATCGCCTTTGTTTAATCCGAACGCGGCACCATAACTGCTGTACGTCCAATAAACCCCGGCACCTGCCGCATTTTGGCTGTTAGGATTCCCCCAAGCATTCTGAACAACGCTAATATTTCGCTGCACCGCAAAAGGAATGTCGATGGCCTTTCCTTGCTTTGCGAGTGTCATCGATTGATTCACTAACGCTCTGGCAGCAGACATTGTGACATTTGAACCAGTCCCCGTTCCTCCGGTTGGTTGGACAGTGGAAGGAGTCTTGGCAGCTGGCTTGGAGCCATCTCCACCGCCAGCGGCGTTGTTGGGTGACACTAAGTGATTTCCCGTTGCAGTGCCACAACCAGCCACAAGCGATGTACTGAGTATCATGATGCTAACCATCCAAATTACTTTGTTCACAGTGATTAGCCTCCCGTACTTGATGGACGAACAAATAATGAGTCATTCGTTTTCTAATATTTTCTCATGCCGATAGTATGCTCTTAAATGTATACGTCATGTATAACCTATCATTTTCCGTTAGGGTTGCTATTGCATATTATGGCCCATTTGCCGAGAAAGGCAACCAATCTTACAGTTAAATAAATATGCAACGCAACACCGATAGGCATTATGGGAGCCCCCAATAGCTCAATAAGCTAGAAAACAAGCCTTTTAATCATTCGGCATCTATTGCAGCAACTGCTTCGATTTCGACTAGTTGGTCTGGATAGCCTAACACCGTGACACCAGACAAAGTACTTGGCACATCATGATCTCCAAATTCCTTTTTCACCATATCCCAGGTAGTTACCAAGTCCGTCTGATTCTGAGTTGCCACTATGACCCTGGTATATACAACATTCCGAAGCGAAGCACCGCTATCCTTCAATG
>JAJZCJ010000147.1 GCA_021846145.1 Bacillota bacterium | reverse complement strand
TTCATGTGCCCAACCATTTTTCGTGCAAAACTCTGATAACAACATTGCCTGCCTTTCCAAGTCTGCTTTTTGATCATGGCTGGAAACCCGTGCATAGGCGATGGTGATTCTCTCATTCTCGGAAGGCGGGTGTTGCGCCAAGTGCAAAATATCTTCTGAACGGTATCGCCTGTGTCCTCCTGGGGTTCGTTCAGAGATGATTTTGCCTTCTGATTCCCATCTTCGAAGCGTGCCTTTGGCTACTCCTAATAGTTTCGCGGCTTCTTCAATGTTGATTAACATAAATAAAATATATCATAACATTAAACTTTGTGTAATAATGTTATGTTTTTTAGTTGCTGATTAAAACCCGATTCTTGGCCTCCATAATTTCGTCCCAAGAGAGATCCAACTGAGCAGCAACTTCGCCAATGGTTTTAGAAGTGGGCGCACCCACTCGTTGAAGTGCCATGTCATAAACTATATCGTCAGCCGCTTCTTCTAAAGCCGTGATAAATTTATTTTTGTATTCAATAAGTTCCATTAAATATTCCAGAACAATAATTGCCGCTTGAACATCCTTGTTTTTACTGTTTCGAACAATATAAACCTCCTCTGTCTTTTTCTCAGCAAATGAATTAAGTATCGCAGTCAGTTTGTTTTGTCTTGTAATCTCACTGATATTCAGTACATTATTCTTCAGAAATTCAACGAATCCCCCAATATTTATCGAGTCTGGCTCGCGCTTGACCGTGTCAATCCCACCATTAATAATGCAACTAAAAACATTTAAGGATACATTTTATATGAGTTATTATATCGCACAACCTGCGTGTTGGTGAGCATATAAATCCGATCAGCCACATGATGTTTTTGCGCATGTGGCGCCTTTTAATTTTAGCGAGCTCGTATTATCCCTTCTGAAGATGTCATTGGGCGACAAGGATTTTTAAATCAATTGGTTGATCGGCTTTATTTCGTGGATAGAATTGGTGGTACTGCGTTATTGAATGCACTTCGCACGGTGTTTCAACAGCAAGAAAACACGGTGTATCTTTTTCTTGGCAGCGAACCTTCGATGATGAAAACCATTTTTGCAGATCGGTAACGCGCGTTTTATTCATTTACGACGATTTTACATTTGCCAGAAATTGAATCACACGAGTGGCGCGATTATGCACACAAAAACTAACCCACTGGAGAATGTCCATTGATCCGGAAGCGTTTCAAATGATCCTGAACGTAAAATCTGCACGTGGTCGATACCGATTTGTAGCGCCGGTTTTACGCAGCGTGTGGATTCATTATATACTTACTTTTATGTATCCATCATGGGATGGGTTGAGTATCCAGAAGGGATGGTCACCGTGCGCGACCTCCACGGAACATGGCTTCCAGACGGCGTGTTTGTGTTCATTTTGCAACAGCAGATGGCGGTTGCTGTTTCGTCATGGCAACATGAGGTGTTTGCACATGTTGCCACCGAATGGCGAGGCAGCTTGCAAGAACAAACGTATGACTTCCGCATGCCTACATCGACAGGCTGGTCAAAGCAAACGATAACGGGCATCCTCATTCCCATACCACACATGATCACTTATTTGGCCACTGCGCATGCGCAACACCAACGGCTTACTGACATACGTGTCGCGGACGACTTCTTATTTTGGCAGCGAAGCGCACAGTTCGCGCTTGAATTGCTCATCCGTGGTCGCGTGACGCCAACGACACAACTTGCTGCCACCGATCATCATGAGCGCGCCAGTGCCTATTGCGCATGGGTTCCCTCGCTAGATACGGAAGCGGACAGAGAACGATTTTTCGCACTGGTGAACGCGATGCCAGCGGTTTGTCGCGCCTACGATCCTAACACAGGGCAGGGGTGGCTAGAGGTACCACCGCGAGATATTTTGTTGTCATTTTTGACATGGGGGATGGATGCTTGGATTCGGCAATCGATCACCGAGCAAACACGCCTAAGAATGCAAGCGCTATTTAATGAAAATGTCAACAAACCACCTAATCCACTGGCTGAAACTTGGGTCAACGGGTTGATCCAACCAATCATACCCGGTTTATTAACTGCACCCAGCCAACAACTCACACAATTTAGTGAGCAAGTGACCGAATGGATACGCGGTTCACGCACCGTCCACGAGGCTAACCGCCATACGGAGTTTTTTGCGCACGCCAACATGCGACTGTGTTTGAAATTACAGGTCTCCCCGCCAGATCAATGGTCTTTGCAATTTTTCCTGCAATCGGCAGATGACCCCAGTCTGATGATTGCCGCTGAGATGATCTGCGAGGGAACGATGACTGATGGTAATGGTTTGCAGTGGAACCTGTTCGGATTGCAAGAAACGCTGTTAACAGAATTGGGGCGCGCCGCACGCATTTACCCTGAATTAGAGCGCGCACTCGAGCATGGCCGACCCACGCAGCTTGAAATCGACGTCTTTACAGCGCATCACTTTTTGCGCGAGGTGGCAGACGTGTTGCAAGCAGATGGCTTTGCGGTACTGCTCCCCGCATGGTGGACACAAAAAGGCCGTCGCCGACTAGGCTTGAAATTGAAGGCTCGATTGCCCGATGACCAGACGCAAACACCGTTCACCGACAGTCACCTAGGCTTGCAACAATTGATCCAATTTGATGCGATGGCAGCCATGGGCAATGATGAGGTGTCCCTTCCTGAACTAGAACGGTTAGCCGCGCTCAAAGTACCACTCGTTCAAGTGTCAGGCGAGTGGACGGAAGTGAATACACAAGGTTTACAAAAGGTGCTTGATTTTATTCGATCGGATGGGCATGGGTCAATGCAGTTGGGTCGCTTTTTACACCTATTAGCCGACGAGTCGGACACGGCAGAATATCACTCACTCCCTGTGGTGGACTTCGTCGTCCCCACCAATTTCCGCCACTTCATGGAGGGAAGCTTGCAGTTGCCAGACAAAGCAGTACCGACGACACTGCACGGTCATCTGCGCCCCTATCAGGAACGGGGATTTTTGTGGTTGTCCATGATGACGGAGATGGGATTAGGCGTGTGCCTAGCGGATGACATGGGGCTAGGCAAAACGGTACAAGTCATCACGCTGTTATTAGAACGATTGACACCCGCTGTGCCAGAGGCAATGCAGTCTTCACCCGCACTCGTCATATGCCCCACTACACTGCTAGGCAACTGGCAGCGCGAGTTAGAACAGTTTGCTCCATCCCTGCGCGTGTTCACCCATCACGGCACCAATCGACCGCATGGACTCGAATTTTTGCGGCGCATCGACCACGCGGATGTCGTGCTATCCACCTACCATTTGGCCTATCGTGATGCAGACAATTTATCGTCGATCGAATGGTCTTATTTAGTGTTAGATGAGGCGCAATACATAAAAAATAGCAAAAGCAAACAAACGCAAAGTGTCTACCATCTCCGCGCGACACAAAGAATCGCATTGACTGGCACCCCCGTGGAAAATCACTTAGATGACCTCTGGTCGTTGCTACATTTTCTGAATCCAGGTTATCTAGGCTCCCTGCATCATTTTAAGACACATTTCGCCATGCCGATTGAACGTGATCAAAATCCAGCGAAAACGAAAACGCTGCAACGATTAATCAAACCATTCGTGCTTCGCCGTGAAAAAACCGATCCCGCGATTATTCAGGATTTGCCGAGCAAGCTGGAGATCAAAGCCTTCTGTACGATGACAAAGGAACAAGTCACACTGTATGAAGCAGCCGTTCAGCACCTACTTTTGCAAATGGAACAAGCGGTGGGCATGCAACGTAAAGGATTGATTTTGGCAAGTTTGACGAAACTCAAACAAATTTGCAATCACCCTGCACATTTTTTACATGATGATAGTCGTTTGCATGGTCGATCGGGCAAACTGATTCGCCTCCTAGAATTGCTTAAAGGGATCCACGGAGCTAATGAGTCGGCCCTTATTTTCACACAATATACAGAAATGGGAGAACTATTGGTACGCGCTATTGCGGATGAGTTACGTGAGCCTGTCTTATTCCTCCACGGAGGTATCAAACAAACTCAGCGCGATGAACTGGTGCAACAATACCAATCAGGTCAAGGTTCGAGAGTGTTTGTGCTATCACTCAAAGCGGGTGGAGTAGGCTTGAACCTGACGCGGGCTAACCACGTTATTCACTTTGACCGTTGGTGGAATCCTGCAGTAGAAAATCAGGCCACTGACAGGGCTTTTCGGATTGGTCAAACGCGCAATGTTGAGGTTCACAAAATGATTTGTTTAGGCACACTGGAAGACAAAATTGATCAATTGATTGAATCCAAACAAGCATTGGCACAACAAGTAGTCGGCAGTGGTGAGAGTTGGTTGTCGGAAATGTCCAATCATGAACTGCGCTCGTTAGTGGAACTGCGCCATGATATCATACAAGACGAGGAGGAAACAGGATGACACGCGGGACTTCCTTTGGTGACAGTTGGTGGGCAAAGCGATGGCTAGGTGTGTTAGACTCATTTAGCTGGAAAAGTCGGTTGCAACGTGGACGCGCCTACGCGCGATCAGGTCGTGTGGAACGTGTCACTGTACATACGGGCATGGTGGTAGCCTTTGTAATGGGACAGCAGACAAAGCCTTACCAAGTGACGATCAAGTTGACACCATTTGCTGTGTCTGATTGGGAGCAAATAATAGACAGACTACTTGACCGACCCGTATTGGTGGCAAAATTACTGGCCGGCGAAATGCCTCGTGAGATGGATGAGGTTTTTTCTGCGCTGCATCTCAATTTATTTCCGAAATCAGCAAAGGATTTGCAAACAAATTGTACCTGCCCCGATTGGGCGAATCCCTGCAAACACATTGCTGCAGTGTATTATATGCTAGGACACACCTTTAACGAAGATCCATTTTCGTTGTTGACGTTGCGAGGCATGAGCAAACAGGAGATGCTTTCGCGATTGCACACACGCTGGATGAAAAGTGAAGATGTCAGCATAGAGGAATTTGACGAGAATTCCTTTTGGTCAATGGCTGCAGATTTGCACGACGTACCCATTCATTTGTCGCATACAGGTGTCTCACCACGCACGTTGCCAATGGTGTGGGGGCCTCCACACTTTATGGAAGAGCTCAGTCCAAAAGGCACCCGTGAAATGGTTGGCCTGTTTGCCGATGTTTTGCAGCACGCTAGCCAACGGGCAGCATCGTTGATTTTAGTAGGTAAATGGTATAATTAACTGATAATCATGTTGATAATAATTGGTAACGTTATCAAGGGGGATCATAACACATGAGTGGATTAACAGATTTTGAGACTACGATGGCACCAAAGTTGCAAACACTAGCAAAGACATTGGCACGTCTAGGACGTTTAAAGGTGCTTGAGCAGCAAGCTAGTCAATTAAATTTAGTAGAAATGCGCAAGCTTTTGCAGGATGTCAGACAATCGAGCCAAGACAGTGGTGCGCTAGCGACAGAACTTGAAGAACTACTGCGCGACTTTCAACTGGTAGCACAAGACACAGATCAAGAGGAGTGGATGCGGATATTTGTTTCTGAATGTCACGCACTAGGACATGCCGTAGACGGAGAATACCCGACGCTGCGCGTGTTCCCCGTGGAGGTCAAGGTGGATGTGGCCCACGATCTAGTGCAGGTGAACAATCGCATCGTACGCGTATTGCACCCCAAGGCGGTGGCTGCGCTTGTCAGCAAGGAAGTGGCAAAACGCTATAAAGAGCGATTCAACGTGAACCAATTTTTACGAGCGCTGGTACGCATCTATGATGTATTGATGGCGGAAAGGATAAGCACGACACTGGAGCAAGGTCAAAAAAACATCGCTCGTTCGGTGCCGCTTAAACAAATATATAGTTTACTCTCGGTGCGCACAGGTGCCACCGGTTATTCACAAAATCAGTTTGCTTTTGACTTATACCGGGTACGCACAGAATCAGATCTGATGTTCGAAGGTAGGAGACTGGTTTTTGAATCGACGCGCAATGCCAGTGGAGCAATCGTCATCCCGCTCCCTGGTGGACAAAAGGAAAACATCGGATCGCTAGAAGTGGTGGGTGTGCAGGATGAACGTGATGAATGAACAGGATCTGCAGCACCGTTTTATGTCGCAACCCATGGCTCAATTTTTAGCAGAATCAAATGTGTTGGATAGTTTTGTGGATGTCGGAGGGATGGAACAATTCTGGCGACAGTGGTATCTTCACGGATTTGTGGATATGGGTGTGGGCAAGGTCAAGTTTATTAAGGGTCGGACTGGTTCTGGCAAGACACATTTTTTGCGCCATCTTGGCATTGTGTCTCAACTGGATCACTATGTGGTGGTGTCTGTTGATGCGAATGAAACCCGTCTTGTGGCCATCGATGAATTGTATCGGGCAATTTCGAGCCGCGTGGCTTGGGAGGAGCTTATCGATTTGTGCGCCCACAGTCTGATCACCGATAAGCTGGGGTATCTTGATTTTAATTTATCAGTGCCTGAATTTATGCAGTGGGCGGTACAGACACATGGGCGCAGTCAAGCCATCCTCACCACCGATATCCGCGATGAAACGGATAAGTGGATCCGATCACTCGACCTGCATTATGAGTGGATTCATCCCATTCGCAGCTTGATTCTGCGCCGAATGACGGGTGAATCTGGCAATGAAGATGCTGTCTACCGATGGTTGCAAGGCCAAAAACTATCTTCTCATGAACGACGGGATATTGGCGTGTCTGCAGCGATCGATCGCCGTAACGCCCGGGCTATGCTGTTGTCCCTGGCGGTCTTTGTACACGCCGCAGCACATCGTGGACTGATCGTGCTGATTGACAACGCAGATGTGATGGCACGCGGAGTGCGTACGGAAGGCATTCCCTATTACACGCGTGGATCTCGCGACCAGGCTTATGAAATGCTTCGGGAATTAATTGATGAAAGTCATCAATCGGCCTATTTATTTTTTGTAATAGCAGGCAATCCTGACCTATACGAGAATCAAAAAACAGGCTACCCTAGCTATCCGGCATTATGGGCGAGAATTCAATCTGAGATTGTAACGACGCAATTGAATCGATTTGCGGATTTTGTGGACCTTGATGCACTCTGGCATAGCAATCGCGATGATCAAGCACGACTTTTCGACACGTGGCGCAACATGGCACAGCATGTTCAGTTAGATGTGACCACGCTTGAAATCACCGACACCTTGCCAGTGGTGGAACTGAATTCTGTGCGCCGAACGGTGATCAAGGCATTGATGGACACTCATGGAGGAATGAATCATGACGTATGATGCGCGTCAAGTGGTAGAGGGATTACGTTCTGGCGTACCCTACCGAGAAATGGCCAAGAATATCGTGTTTGGGCGCGAGCGAATCTTGGCGAATGTTGCCAAAATTATGGAATCGGTGGAACAGGGCAAAGTTCAAAAGTCGCCATCTTACATGGTGCGTGCCAATTATGGGGAGGGGAAAACACACTTCCTGCATTCTGTTTGGGGCTTGGCAGAAGATCACAATTGGGTGGTTAGCCAAGTATCATTAAGCCGAGAGACCCCACTGGATCGCATGGATTTTTTATACCCTAAAATAATGGAAAATACTTATATCCCAGGAAGTCGTCAACCAGGCATCGCCCGAATCATCGCAGAAGCGTTGGATCAACCCCACCTGTTGGCCGATGTGCGTGCCCTCGATCTGTCCACACGCGTCACGGTGCTGATCGATAATTTGGTGAATCGCAGTGAGGGCTTCCCCGATCTGATCGCCGATCTGGAGGGCAGGTTTTTAACATCCAGTGAACTTAAGCAAATTCATCGAAAAAACTTTGGTAAACCACTGAAAATTCCGCGCACCACGATG
>JAJZCJ010000146.1 GCA_021846145.1 Bacillota bacterium | reverse complement strand
CGAAGCTATCTTGATGGTGCGCCCGGAAGATATCGCGTTGGTCACTGATCTTCGGGTAACCAATGATCAAGGAACGGCGATGAACGCCGTGGTTTTGCAGCGGGCGTTTCTTGGCGACAAGTGGCAGTATAAGGTACAGGTCAGGCACGAGTCGCCCATTAGTTTAGAGGTATCAGCCAGCGCACTCTACGAAATTGGGGAGGCTGTGTCGTTATGGATTCCTCGGAACGCAGCGCGGTTACTGACCGTAGGCGCTGTGTCACGCAATTCGTGAGTAACGATTGAGGTAAGGAGGTTTGGAATGAATATTTATGCTGTGATGGCAAGTTTTTTAGGAACTGGTGTGGAGTTGGTGGAGGCATTAACGATTGTGCTCGCGGTGGGTGTCGTCCGTGGGTTTAAGAGTTCCATATTGGGCGCGGTGTTTGCTGCAGTCGTGCTGGGGATACTGATCATGTTGGTGGGGGCTCCACTAGTACATCTGATCCAACTCTTTTTTATCCAATTGATCGTCGGACTTTTAATGCTTCTGTTTGGGATTCGTTGGCTGCGAAAAGCAATCATGCGCTATGCGGGACTGAAGACTCTACACAATGAACAAGATAGCTACGAACAAGAGCTGACTAGGCAGAGGCAGGCGGGTGCTGTTGCCACAGGCATTGACAAGTTTGCCTTTATGACTTCATTTAGCGGTACATTTTTGGAAGGACTTGAGGCGGTCTTTATCGTCATTACTTTTGGCCTTAGTGCAAAGGCCATTTCATCCTCTGTTCTGGGGGCCTTGATCGCCGCCGTGGTGGTCGTACTCGCAGGCATACTTTTACGCAATCCATTGACAAAGGTGCCAGAAAACACGATGAAATTTCTTGTGGGTGTGATGCTCACCAGCTTTGGCGCATTTTGGCTGGGTGAGAGTTTTGGTGTGAAGTGGCCGCAGGCAGATCTGTCCGTGTTGTACATGGTCATCTCATTGCTACTATTCTCTTGGTTAATCATTATTCGCAGTAAAAGTGTTCTAAAAAAACGCACCGTTTCTGGAACTGCAATGGGGGTGCGCTGAAATGAAAGCAATCAAGACGCTAGTAGGCCTTATTTACGATGACGCAAGACTGGTGATCACGCTGGCGTTGGCGCTGATTCTCGCCTTGATTCTAAGACTGGCGCATCAACCGTTGCTTGCGGCGGTGGTGATATGGCTTGGGCTGATCATTGCTTTGTGGGTGTCCATCGAACATGAATTGTCCAAGAAGCAGAAAAGCTAATCTCATGGATAATCAATCAAGGCCATCATGTTTACGATGACCTTGATTGATCATTTGCTGAAAGAGTTTTTGCGATTGGCGTTACGGATTTAGGGGCAGACTTTTTTATCCAATAACTGTACGTAAATTCCCTAAATATTGTGTTTCAACAATAACCTCATCACCAGGTTGCAACCATACCCGATCATGATCAGATGATCTATAAATCACACCGTCAGGGGTTCCAGACAAAATAATATCACCAGGGTTCAGGGTAAAACAATGTGAAATATAGCTTATTAATTGCGTAAAAGGAAAAATCATTAAAGCAGTTGATGCATTTTGCCTGACCTTTCCGTTAACTATGCAACGAATATCCAATTGGTTCGGATTCGAAATTTCGTCAGCGGTCACCAGAAATGGTCCAGTCGGGCAGAACCCATCACAAGTTTTACCGACTAGCCACTGTGAGGTGACAAATTGCAAATCGCGGGCCGAGAGATCGTTTGCATTTGTATACCCATACACGTAGTCCAATGCATCTTCTTCCGTTACATTGCGTGCGATTTTTCCAATTACCACGCCCACTTCCGCCTCATAATCCATTTGGCTCGAATCCGAAGGTTTATAGACCATCGCGTTGTGACCTGCCAAAGTGTTGTCGTACTTGCTAAATAGTAAAGGAACCTTTGGCAATTCCATGTTGGATTCTTCCGCATGCTTTTTATAATTTAACCCCACACAAATAATCTTTTTGCCCTGGGGTACGGTTGGACCATAGTTAATGTTATCCATGGGGTACACAGTAACACAAGTATCAGTTTCTCCAGTCTCGAGATAAGAGTTGATAATCGGCTCGATCACGTTGGTAAATTCATTGCCATTGACAATAGCATCCATCAAGTTAGTTGGCACACCTTTGGATATCGCCCATCCTTCTTCAAAGATAAATACTTTGCCTAATCGCTCAAATCCTAACCGATATTGATGTTCAATTATTGCATTGACAAGCCGCATATCGATACCTCCTGTTCTGATATTTAATGACTGATTTCTTCCACTGCGTTCAACACCGGCAACAGGGGTTCGCGTTCCCCACTCCCGTACCTTTTGGCCACAAATGCGGTGATGAATGGAACCAATATGGCGGTGAGGACGACAGCTGAAGCAATTTCTACAGTGGCTGACTGGACAAAGGGTTTATATGATACGTCAATAGCTGCAACTATGGCCGGATTTGCTATTGAATTCCCTGAAGAACTGGATAGGGCTGCTCCTGCGTAACCGGGACGACGAAGGACGAACCGATCCACAAGAAAAGTGAGGCCACCGCCGATGACCATTACGACGATACCAAGCAGAATACCACTAAATCCTGCGGTGATGACGTTGCCCAGATCGATACCTGCACCAATTGTGAATCCAATGAATGGAATGATAATGGCAAGACCAGGACTGAACAACTTAGCAAAGTCATCGTCCAAATTTCCGAGAATAGCACCAATGATCAATGGAATGACAGCTGCGAGAAGGTCGATCAATGGGATATGCGCAAGTCCGGTAACACCTAGGGTAAGCATCGTGAGAAATGGCCCATCGTGAATATTGAGTAGAGACATAGCTGCTGAGTCCGCAGTGTCACCATATTCCCCCATCAAGGAGAGGTATAGCGCTCCGTTGGCACCGGTGACCGTAGAAATAATGGCGAGTACAGATATCCCGAGTATCCCGTTGAGTCCGAACAGTTTTGCAATCAGTAGGCCAAGCAATGCACCTGCTACATACTTTGTAATCAACAATACACCGCCGCGCTTTAAGGCTTCTGGAGCCTGACGTAATTTCAACCGTGTTCCTACAAAAAATAGTTGAAGGCCGATCATTGCGCCCAGACCCTGTCCTGAAAATATGGCAGAAGTGAAGGAGCCGATTTTCAATGCTCCAGGAAAAAAAGTGTTGATGAGTGCAGCGATGATTAGCGGAACAATCATCATTCCTCCTGGAATTTTTTTCATTCCCTTGACAATGTTCATTCTAAACCCTCCCTAGCAAAATTAGGTTCGATAAGTTCATGAACCTCAAACGAAACCGTTTACATGGTTTGTGAAAACGCCGCATCATTGCGGCGATATTTATTGAAAATCACTTTATTCAGCGACAGTCCGCAATAGGTCGTAAAGGTTTGATTTAGCCTCAAAACCAATACCAGGTATATCAGGAAGTCCGATATAACCGTCCACCACTTGATGTTTATCTGCAAAACCACCAAATGGTTCAAACACCCCTGGATATGACTCGTTTCCGCCTAATCCTAGACCGGCAGCAATATTCAATGACATTTGGTGGCCTCCATGCGGAATGCAGCGTCTTGGTGACCATCCATATGACTTAAGCATGTCAAGCGACCGCATGTACTCTACTAATCCGTAGCTGAGTGCGCAGTCAAATTGAAGATAGTCTCGCTCAGGATCCATCCCGCTATAGCGAATCAGATTCCGCACGTCCTGCATTGAAAATAGGTTTTCACCGGTGGCCATGGAATGAGTGTAATGTTTCCCGAGTTCCGCTTGGAGTTCGAAATCAAGAGGATCGCCAGCTTCTTCGTACCAAAACAGATTGTAGGGCTGAATTCGATTTGCATATTCGATCGCGGTCTTTAGGTCGAATCTGCCGTTGGCGTCAACAGCCAGATGCTCACCACTTGGCAAAAGTTCGAGTACCGTTTCAATTCTCCGAATATCCTCCTCTAGTGAATCTCCCCCAATCTTGATTTTGACGACCGTATAGCCGAGGTCGAGATAGCGCTTCATCTCATCCTGCAGCGCCTTCGAATTTTTACCAGGCTGATAGTATCCCCCAGCGGCATACACGAACACCTTATCGTCTGCGACGCCACCTCGGTAACGATCGGCCAACAAACGATATAATGGCTTGCCTTCGATTTTGGCCACTGCATCCCACACAGCCATGTCAATGACACCGACAGCAACTGAACGTTCACCATGTCCCCCGGGTTTTTCACCCGTCATCAAGATGTCCCAGATACGGTGTGGATCAAGGTTGGTCTGTTCATCATTCAACAGCGCCGTGGGGTCGGCTTCCAATAGTCGCGGAATGAATCGATCACGCAGCAGTCCACTTGGTGCATACCGACCGTTAGAGTTAAATCCGTACCCTACCACACGTTTTCCATCGCGTACGACATCTGTTACGATTGCGACGACCGAGGTCGTCATTTTACTGAAGTCGATGTAGGCGTTGCGAATATTCGACTTGATGGGCACCGCCATCTCGTTCACGTTAATAATTTTCATTGTAGTCACCTCTTGTTGTTTGTTGGGCACACTACAAGTAAAGCAAGTTCCTTGCCACCGTTTGTTATTCCAATAGATTCAATGATGATGTGTGTTATATGAACGCGTTATCAGGGGAATATATTGTTCTTCAGGTTTCGGAGAGGATAAAGTGTGTTTCAAAAATGAAAAATATCGTAACACATTTGGAATGATACATCTTTATATATTGAACTATGTTTGTTGCATACAATCTAGGCTGACGCGGTAAGTCAGCCTCATCCGCTCACTTGTGATGGGCTAAATCAAGAAGTAACGTTTAGCTTTCTCCATAATGTGGTTCGGCTGATGCCGTACTCTTGACATAGCTGCTCTTTATCGCCCCCGAAATGGTTCAAAAGACCAGCCCACAAGGCGGATTCCATCTCGTTCCAGTTCGTAGACAATGGGATCTCGATTCTCTCCCTGCTTTGATAATTGATCGACGTGATTGCTGCTCCACCATATAAGAGTTCTTGTACAAATTCCTGCGTGATCGCTGAGTCCAGACAACTAATGACCATGCGATGCACGAAATTTCGAAGTTCCCGAATATTCCCACGCCAATCGTGAGTCACTAACGGATCAAACACCCGTTCATTGCGCCATGTGAGGAGCCTACCTTCGTTTATCATTTCATGGTTCAGCCAAGCAATGGCGATCGGAATGATATCCTCCCGACGGTGCGTGAGCGGAAGCAAGTGCAATTCTAGTGCATTCAGTCGGTAAAGCAGGTCTTCTCTAAATTTTCCGTCCCGAACTTGATTTAGCAGGTCACGGTTTGTGGCACAAAGGATACGAACATCTACTGGAATTATGCGAGTCCCGCCGACTCGACGAATCTCACGTTCCTGAATCACGCGCAACAATTTCGCTTGAAAAGCGAGTGATGCTTCGCTCACCTCATCCAAAAATACCGTTCCGCCATGCGCTAGTTCAAATAAACCTACCCGCCCTCCACGGGTCGCACCAGTAAACGCACCGTCTTCATACCCAAACAGTTCGCTGTTCAGAAGGTCACCATCAATAGCTGCACAATTTACGGAAACGAATGGTCCGGCAGAGCGACGGCTTGCATTGTGAATGCTTTGTGCCAGCAGTTCCTTACCTGTTCCCGTTTCGCCATGGATGAGAATCGTGCCATCTGAACGAGCATACCGCATGGCAAGTGTCAGCATGTCTTGCATCGGTTTGCTTTGTGTCACGATATCTGTGAACGTGTTTTTTGCCAGAAAGCCGCGTTCATGCAACTTCTGCCGAATTTTAAGCTCTTTATTCTGAATTTGCTGAACCTCTTCAAATATATCTACTGCGCCATGATACGTTCCATTAATGACAATAGGGAGATGATTGAGCACCACCTGCTTTCCTTGGACTATCGTCAGCGTATTCTCTGACGCGATCTGTCGCGACATCGCTTGCTCTAGAGACCCACCATCGTTGTTAAGTTCCGAGAGCTTTTGGCCAATTATACTTGTCTGCTGCAGACCCAATACGTCTTTTGCGACCGTATTTAACATGGTGATGTGACCTTCACGATCAGTTGTGACCACGGCCTCTTTGATAGCATTCAGTATAAATTTCGTCTCTTGCAATTTGATCTGTTGATCGGTTTGCGCATTTAATACATTCACGGCGGTATCTAGTGCAATCTGTAAAGAAGCCTTTCCTGATTCCAATAATTGGCCATGAATCCCTGCTTTTTCAGCCATTTGCATAGCCACTTTGTCACCCACGATCGCATCGATTTCTTCTTGTTCTAGAATCGCCTGAACCATGCCTGGAATCTGATCTACATCGTCACACGTTTCAAACCGGAGGATGAGATCTGTCAGATGAACAAAGTGTTCTGATTCAATAATGATGTTGGATGGTGTGATAATGGCGATGCGCCTACAACCTTGTAGTGTCGTCTCGCTGATTGCACGCAATACGTCGAAAGCCGTCACGGTAATTTCAATAACTGGTTTTCCAGTTGACTGCCTGAGGTAGCGTGCAACACCGCCCCGAGCGATAAAAATGCGTGTCTCCGGCCAACGTCCTACCGTGCCAGACTTCTTTAATTGATCGGAGTCCCATATTTCCACGTCAACTGAATAGGCACAATAATCAGCTATTTTATCCCCAATCTTCGCTAATTTCTCATACGGTGCGACAATCATAATTTCACCCAATAACATCAACCCCATGACTTAATGCGGTCAACCTCTGTTTGTGGGTTGGCCTTTAACACTTTCGTTTCGTTACATAGCCGCCAATGTAATGAGTTCACTCGCTGATCTCTTTATATTTATAGGATTCGACACACCTCCTACCTTCTCCTATTCGAAATGTTCAATAGGTTTTGAAAATAACATCTGTTACAATAATTACAAATAAATAATATATTATAGTATAAAAGTTATTTATTATACTTTTTTTATTATCTATTCCCAGATAGACGATGATCGTACAATATGATTCTGATTTTATCGATGCTAAATCTCCTTGCAAGACCATCAGAAATGTTATCAATGAATGCTGTCGCTCAGGAATTTAGAATACTACTTGCTGCACGGGAAAAGTCAGGTGTCGTGTAATATGATTCACGGTTCTCATATTGATTGGTGAATATGACCGGAATCAAGTGGTTCAAAGAATTTTCTATATACTACATCGTCGTAAACGTCAAATCTACCACACCTAGCTACTTGTTCGCCCGCCTGAGATAATTCTCCTCAATTGTCAACGAGAAGGCATGTAGCAATGACCAATCAAGAACTGCGGGAACAATGGGAGGCACGTTGTCCAGGTTTCTCCTGCCAGTGGCCAAGGCGCTGTCGCGTGGTGTGCCGTTCACCAACTGAAGCCTCACCATCCACTTAGGCGCTGCCATGATTGAAGTATCACCTAGCTTTAATGAAAAACTGCTCGCTTACGTAGAACATGATTCCGTGGTTTAAGATTTGCATAGTATTAGACTAGCGAGCTTTTTGGGGGGGAAGCAGATGGATGAGGCAAAGAATGATTTACCACAGGGCGACGTGGGTGAGGGGGGCGCGTCCGAAAATAGTATGACTAAGAATACTGAAATGGTAAGTGAACCACCACCTGAGCAAGAGCCACTTGAATCTCCGCCACCTGAACAGGCACATCGAGTCGTTGTCGTGCTTAAGCGGTTTTGGTGGGTTTTTACGGTCATTATCCTCATTATTGTCGGCATGATCACTTATTTTGTGTATGAGAATCATCGCAATACCATGTACCATTCTTATATTCAGGCTGCTCAAGATGCATTGAATAA
>JAJZCJ010000145.1 GCA_021846145.1 Bacillota bacterium | reverse complement strand
TCATTTTTTTTCTCGATGTCAAATAAGTGGAATATACAGGACTTCACCTGGACTCACATACTCATTTGCTAAATGGTTCACCAACAAAAGTTCTGTCATCTTTACTTGGTAATAGCCTGCGATCTCCTCCAGCGTCTCTTCTGCCTGCACCACACGATATTTTAATGTATACCTTGTCTCTCCTGCAGGAATGGGAAGCGTCTTCCAAAACCATTCTGCTGCCGTCATTGATTCTATTTGTTCTGGCAACGCGTTATAAGATGCTTGTGGCATGCCTGGCTGTTCCATAATTTCTGGAAGGATTTCTGTAATTCTACTAGGCCGATGCACGATCTCTTCTGCTTCAGGGAAAATAGGCACCTGATCATCAGGTAGCGAACGCATCTCAACTGGTTCAAGCATGGCTTCCACCGGTTCAGGTGCAGGTTCCGGTGCAAGCTCAAGCACGGGTTCAGGCGCAGGTGCCACCGACTCCACCTGTTCTATCCGTTCCCACTGATCCATCGGTTCCGGTGCAATCTCGGTCTGACTCTCATCGTGCGCCGGTTCTAGTCCATAAAATGCACGATCGGCCCCCTGCAACTGTTTTTTCCAATCCGCCTCAGAATAGGACACATCCGATTCAAATACGACCTCCCTTTGCGGCTCCTCGTCCCTTGTGTCCGGAATGTCTTGGGCAGCCAACTCAAATTCCTGAGCGCCACAGGTAACAATGGCTCCCCCTTCAGATGATAGTCCTTCGATTAGCAACAACGCCTCCAAGTGTAGCCAACCAGGACCCGTGATCTCCAAATCAAGCTCTGGCACCTGCGCTTTGACACTTAACATCCCAGGATTATGAACGTATAAGGGTACCGACACCTCAAAAGGTAACCGATGCTCTACATGTTCGACCTGTACCTCTTCGCTTGCCTCTCCTTCCCGCTCTAGGTATGCTGCAATTAAAATATTGCCTTCTAGGTACAACTGTTCCCCGCGTTGCTCAAAAGTGGTGACTTCTGTGTATGCTGAATATTGATCAATCCGCTCATTGCCGCGAACCGCATCCATAAAAACCTGTTGATCAAGGAAAAGATCAAACATCGGTTGGTCCGTCCGTTCCTCCAACAGCCATCCCTCCCACCGCCAGCCTTTTCCGATTATCCATACGCTAAAAGTTGCGAATCTATGCCAAAAGAGGCATCGGCCAATGTCAAAAGGGTCATTGGTCGATGCCCTTAGAGTCATTGGTCGATGCCAGTGTGATCATTGGGGAACTGGGGCGAGAGACAATGAAGACGCTCTCTCACGCGCGTTAAACGCGCAAAGTCGTTCGCCGCCTTCATTGTCTCTCGCACTCGATATCCACACCCTTGCGCAACAGAACCATGATTCTAACGCCGTAGCAGAGATTATGCAGCAGCTAACAGACAACACAATTGACGTGTGGCGCTCCAATGAGTATAAAAACATCTATCCAGACATCATCTAAAGCACTATAATTTAATCATGGAAGCAGAAGAATTTCTACCCATTGGCAAAGTAGCTCAATTACTCGGTGTCACCCCCCAAACGATTCGCAGGTGGCAGAAAGAAGGGAAGATTCAAGAAACACGCTCACCCACTGATCGACGATTATACAGCAAAAGACAAAACAGCTCATTGACGAGATGGAAGGTGGTGAGGCAAATGGCAACGCTGGTGAAAACGGTGAAGATTGGCATCCATAAAGAACTTCACACCGTCAAACAGCAAACCATCTTAGCGACACAAGCACTATATACCCAGACGATTGCGTTTTACATGGATTTTTTCGTCGGGCATTTAGCGGTGCTGAATGCAAAGAAAGAAGATCATCGCAGGGACGGCACTGCTTACGAACGATCATGGACGAATCAAGAACTACTCACGTTTGCAGAAGTGCATACGCTGGACACGAAAGCCCATCCTCATCCTTTGCAACCATTGATCGAAAGCCTACCAAGTGCGCGAACGATGCCGGTCAGCCTGCGCCGTGCGGCCATTAACCATGCGATTGGCAAGGTGAAAGCATGGTACAGCCTGCTCAAACGGTGGGAAGCCACTGACCGCAAGAAACGTCCGCCGCAACTCGGTCCACCCAACGAACCCATTACATTTTATGCGGATATGGTGGAATACCCCGATGCGGATCTAGCGGTTCAGCGCCAAGTTCGCCATGACTTTGTGGCGGTGAAATTGTACGACGAAGGCACATGGCAGCTCGTGCCACTGCCCGTGATCCTCCATCAGCATGCACAAATTGCATTGGCCGAATCATCCATCGAATTGGCGCGTATCACCGAAGCAAGAAACCAGATTAAAGCGCGTAAAGCCCCAAAAGAAGCATGGACAGATGAAGAAAGGGCGGTTGTTCGCCCACGGAAGTGGTGTGCCCTGTCACTTTCACTTTACGCCAGACGAGACAAACAATACCCGGGTGGACTGCGATTTTCGTTGCACGTGCCATTTGAAAAGTGGATCGAAGCACCGCAAAAAGCAAAAGTACAATTCGCCGCTGATCCTGGAATGTCGGTGGTCACGGTCGATCTTGGTGTGAATCGTTTGGCCGTCATGGGTGCATTCCTCAATGACCAGTTGATGTCCACGAAATTTATTCATGGTGGCAAACTGAATCACCATCGGCATCAACTGTTGAACGTAATTGCCAACAAACGCAGCCAAAGCGGCAGGCTTCAAGCGAATGTGCAAGATAACGTCGATCTCTGGGAAAAGGTACGAAACATCGACGAGAATGCGGCGCTGCAGGTTGCCCGTCAGATCGTCGATTTCGCCATCGCCCACGAAGCGAAAGTGATCGTTTTGGAGTATCTTCGCGGGTACCGTTCACCAAAGGAACGGATGAGCCGTACAGGTCGTAAGAATCACAAACGAGCCTATTGGCTACGTGGCAAGATCATGAAATGGGTACGCGACTTGGCGTTTCGCGAAGGCATCTTGACAGTTGAGCGCAATCCCGCGTATACGTCGCAAATGTGCCCTCATTGTCATATGCAAGGGGAACGAAATGGTCATCATTTTACCTGCCAAAATCCAGCCCATTCGTACCACGCAGATGCTGATTTTGTCGGCATGATGAACCTGTACCGCAAGTGGAATGGCAGTTTCATCTATCCGCGAAAGGAAAAACGTGCGGATGAACCAAAACCTACGCAGGCGATTGCCTAATCTAGCGTAGGTCTATCAGACAGCCAGTGACTGTCTGGTCGTGCTCGTGTGGTACGAGTGGAGACTGAGCACTTCTCTTGGGATGACGGTTTACCAAAATGGGAGAAGTGTACACGCCGATAAGAGGTCCCGTTCTCAAGCCTCTCCACGCACATGCGTGAGAAAAAAGTCAGCCCAACAACAGTGAATGATTATGTTCGATTATATAATCGGGCAACTGTTGATACCACCACTGATTCTATCTTGCGTTCCAAGTCAAAGATTCGCGATTTTACGTACACCTGTTCTTCTTTTAAATTGGAAAAGCCCTTAGTTATCAATTCAGTCAAAGTATCAATTTTCGCTTCCAAAGTTTCAAACCTGGTTTCCAAAGTTTCAAACCTTGCTTCCAAAGCATCAAACCTTGTTTCCAAAGTTTCAAACCTTGTTTCCAAATTGTCTATTTTTACTTCTAAGGAATCAACTTTCTCACTTAGACCATCTATCTTTATTTCTATATCTCTAAATTTAAACGCGACTTGCTCTTGAAATAATCTTTCATTTTCCATATTCTCACCCCTACTATTATTGTACCAGAGTATCTGACAATTTTCTGCGGTAGTTTTTCCACCTTCATGCCACGGGATTTTGATTGTGAAATTCAAAATGGCATAAAGCGTTTCATTATGACTCTTACGTACTTACTTGAGTTGGCACTAGAGATCACAGAGTTGCTGGATGAATTCGACGTTGCATGCCATTATCTCACAGTTGACGCAGACACTTCACTTCTTTTTTGTAACTTTAACCCTGCTTTTGATAAATCCTTTGTCAACTGCTCTTTAGAAACACTACCATATTTACTGACCCACGCTGACTTTTTAAAACTCATTCTCGACGCGGTTTCTTTGTCATACCCATGTCATGATAAACGCCCATTCGCCATATCAGACACATCCTTTCCCCAGTAAAATAAATGAATGATTACTGCGTTGATGTTTGGACTAATATAAGTCCCGAATATGGGAACTTTGTTGTTCAAGAATCAAAATAATAAATTAACATTGCTGCTTTCACTTCTAAATTCTTCGTACTGCCCACCCCCGTATTCGACATGTATCGTTGAACTGAACACAACCCTCGAAATGATCCGTTAGAGTGGATAGTTGCTAGTACTATTTATACCCAAATGGTTATAGCCAATTTATTGCTTGACTTATCAGTTAATCGCTTTGAATGAATAATATTACTTAAGTTGGTTATCTCTAATTTATTCAATGTAAAAAAGGGGTAATTCTGATGAAAGTACTAATCCTCCGCTTGATAATTGGCGGATTGATTTTAATTATTATAAATCCAATGGAAATTTATTTAGCACATTCATCATTGTTAAATAATTCAACACTACCTTGCAATCAAAAACTGCATTTATCGTGGGGTGGGTAACTGGTCAAAAAATAAATTCAGGGATTATATCCGTAAATGGTATAAAATTTCATGGAGAGGTAACTGATAATCGTTTCTGCTTTGAAGTACCGCTAGAAAATTCACAATTAATTAGGATAGGAATTATTAATTACAAGATTGAAAAAAACAACATATTAATAGTAGCCAAAAAATGGGTCGTGTTGAAAAGCCTAAACGGGTCAACGTGTAATCCGAACTCAAGTTTGGCCGCCTTCCCGTTTCCAGGTTGGCGACCTCTCTGCCCTGCTAATTGTGTTTGGTGCGGCTGATGAGAATTGAACCTATGACCCCCACCGTGTCAGGGGGACGCTAATATTCCAAGCCACAATTGTAACCTATCATTTTTCGCACGTCCTCGCTCTCGTCGATATTGCGTTATCCTGCCTTAACGCATAACGTTATGGAGTGTGTGTTATGCTTGCTGGATTTACGGTAAACTTTCCAAACAGCAGAACAGCGGCACCGACCAATATGATTCCACTTGCAGCCAATGTGGGAATGTCGAATCCCCCTAAATGATCAGCCAACAGACCCGCCCCGGCGGCACCCAGAATTTGACCAATACCATAAATCCCAGTCATCAGGCCAATAGCTTTACTGCTATCCTGTGGACGCAATTTTCTCCCCAGCATGGTTCCTACTGAGGTAATCCCCAAGAAGGTTCCACCAAAAAAAATAGATCCTAAAAATACGCCCATCTCAGTCGGTAATAGCACCGGCAACATTACGCCAAGTGCTTGCAGGAGATATGCTGTCACAAGGATAGGAATATCGCCATACCGGTGCGCCAGATATGCCCACAGGATAGTAGACGGTAAAGCTGCCACCCCTACTACTACCCAGCTATACGTTGCATAACCATGAAGTGTGGGCATCTTTGAAGCCATTTCTACAAGAAAAGTGCCTGTGATAATGTAGCCGAATCCTTCGCAACCATACGCCAAGACGAGCCAAGGAAAATATTTCTTCTGCTCATATATTTGGTTTTCAGGATTTATACTCTGTTGCTTGCTTTTATTTGATAAGTCCTTGGTCCAAATAGTGGTCGGTATGCCGATCACGATGCTGAGAACCATCAATCCGAGCCATTCCCCTCGCCATCCAAATTGACTGCCGATTGCAGGAACAACCAGTCCGGTCACAGCGATCCCGAAACCTACGCCTCCATAGAGTACGCCTGAAAGTTTTGAACGGTTTTGCATGGCTAGTACATCCAAAACAATGCTTGATATCAGAACAAAGACCAACGCACTTGAAATCCCTGAGATTGTCCGTATTACAGACCACACCCATAACGAAGAGGTGAGCGTCATCAATCCATTTGCTAGGATGCTAACGATGAGTGACCAGCGATACACATATAAACGACGACGCCGAATCCAAGTCACCGAGCCTGCTGCAAAAGCACCGATAAGATACCCCACGTAGTTACTGGATGCTAGATATCCAGCGGATGCATCCGAAAAGTGTGCCTGAGCTTGCATCAATGGGAGAATTGGAGTATAGGCAAACCTTCCGACACTCATGGCAATGAATAACGCGAATGCTCCTATAATTACCTGCATCCATGGTTCAGTGCCAAGTTTGTATTCTCTATTTTGAATTATCGACACGTTCCCTCACCCCCTCTCGGTTACAAAACGAGTGTACGACAGTCATTGCATCATGTACAATGAATTAAAATGATATTTTGCATCATGTATTTTGATTTATATTAGGAGGATCCTATGGACATTAACGCGTTTAAAGTGTTTCTGACAGTGGCGACAACGGGGAGCGTTACCAAGGCCGCAGAACGCTTGAATTATGTACAGTCGAATGTGACAGCTCGTATACAGCAGTTGGAAAAGGAGTTGGGTAAGCCGCTCTTTTATCGACACCACAAGAAGTTAACATTAACGCCAGCTGGTCATGAGTTATTACCCTATGCTAACAGATTACTTCGAGACTTCAACGAAGCGATGGAAGTTATTGTAGAATCCTCTGTCCCGCGTGGGATACTATCCATTGGCACAGTGGACTCAGCGGCCGCAGTTCGATTACCAAGAATACTTGCGAAATATCACAAACAATACCCACAAGTAGAGTTGAACATATTTACGGCACCTACTGAAAAACTAGTTGATTCTGTACTCCAATATAAGATCGAAGGAGCGTTTGTAGACGGACCTATCGAACATGTCGACATCATTGAACACTTTGCCTTTGAGGAGCAATTGCTATTAGTCACACCACCCACCAATCATCCACTCAAGTTAGAATCTTTTTTGAATGAACCTCTCCTAACTGCATTTGTACGCTGTATCTATGTGGGGCGGTTTCAGCAATGGCTACGGGATGAGGGTTATAAACCGATGAAAGTGATGGAGTTTGGTACAATCGATGGCATACTCGGATGTGTTGAAAATGGATTGGGGGTGGCTATATTGCCAAAGTCTATGGTTAACTTATGGATTCAGCAAGGTCGATTTAGCTATTATCCACTACCGGATCCTTACGGAGTAGTGCCTACAGTGTTTATAAGTCGCCGAGACTCATATAATACAAAAGCTTTACGTCAATTTATGGGTCTCGTCGACATCGTTTTAACTTGAGAACGGTTGCAACAGTGCCAATCTAACCTTGTCAATAAAATGTCACGGAGGGAACATAATGGACAAAATCACCCAATTACTGTATAGCTATATTCGGACTGCCACCAAATTGACAGACACCGGAGACACTAGTTACAAAAAAACACTTGGCATGTTTCGCATGCGTCTAAAAGATCAAGGTGTACTAGTGAAATCCATGACCGATGACGGTGATTTTTTTACCCTAGAACTAGAAGTGAACGGCGTGCCGAAAAAAGAACGCATGCAAAAGCCACCGGGCGAACCGCTTAGATGAATCAGATAAAAATGATGCTCTGAGATCACTTTACGAGAACGATTGAAAGACAGCAACCGACATGGTTAAATACCAGTGCTGACGCATGAACTTTCGGATCCATTCATTCCAATTCATTACGTTGATCGGTTTGCGAATCTTCCGCCTCCTCAAACAAAGATTCAACGATATACTGAACTTTTGTGGTAAGTAGTTTCTGCGGAATATATTTCTCAATGATGGCCAATACTTCATCAGCTTTTTTCATTTCAGTGAACTCAATTAAAGCCTTTAAATCGGCTACATCTTCCGGTCGGCCTGCCAAAGCCTTCATCGCGATCATGTAATCTGGAGTGACTGAGTAAACATGCAGTCCCGGATATTCAGCCAATACCGTT
>JAJZCJ010000144.1 GCA_021846145.1 Bacillota bacterium | reverse complement strand
CTCTACCACTTCATGTTGTTTGTGTTCCGATTCTGATGTTGTATCAAAAGTCTTCAGTGACAACACTTGTTCAGAGCGAGAACCATCACGATAGATGGTGATGCCTTTACACCCCAGTTCGTAAGCCAAATCATAAAGTGCCTTCGTATCACTCACCGTGTAATGATTAGGTGCATTCACTGTTTTAGAGATACTGCTATCAATCCACTTTTGCAAAACTGCCTGTACCCTGACATGCTCTTCTGGAGTTAACTCCATGGATGTCACAAAATAGTCAGGTAGTTCTGTTGTCCCAAATACTTGATAATATTCTTCAAGAATCGCAGCATTTTCTTCAAACATGCCCAAGCGAGAATTTCGGAAATAAGCCCATGCATAATACGGTTCACAACCAGTGGAGCAACCTACCATTGTGCCTGTCGTTCCCGTAGGGGCGATCGTCATCGTTGTCACATTGCGCACACCGTGCACAGCAACAGACTCATAGACGTGTGGACGTTCTGTTTTCATCATTTGCATATAACCTGATTGTAGAAACTTCTCTTTATCAAATTTTTCAAAGGAACCATTTTCCTTGGCCAGTTCAACAGATTCCAGATAACTCCACTCGGCCATCATGCCCATTAACACATCGATAAAATCCACTGATGCTTGCGAGCCATAACGAATGCCCAGATACAAAAGTAGGTCATGCAGCCCCATGACACCTAACCCAATACGCCGTTCCCCCATTTGATTGACGCGATTTTCTTCAAAAGGATAATACGTCGCATCAATAATAGCATCCTGAAAGCGAATACCTGTGCGTGTCGTCTCCTCAAGCTCTTCCCATTTCACGTGATGAAGCAAGTAATCTACGCGCTCCGGATCAAAATACTTTTGCAACCAACTGGCAATATAGGATTCCTTTTCGGAATCAATAAATTCCACTCGCTTATCTCTTTCTTGAAAACTGACAGCAAACTTACTGAGAACAACCGCGCCTAAATTGCATATCCCATAAGCAGGCAATCCCTGTTCGCCACAAGGATTCGTTGCAATAATAGGATTATAATAATAGGAATTGGAGAGTTTATTATATCGTCCCAAAAAGACAATACCAGGCTCAGCAGAATTCCAGGCAGCACTAATAATCTCATCCCAAAGTTTTTCGGCAGGCAAAGCTGCGCTGACTTGCAACTGCCGACCACTTGCCAACCACTCCTCAAAATTCCCTTGAAATGCTGACGCTTCAGCCATCTCAGGGTATCCAAGCGACCAAGTATCCCCATTCGTTTTTGCCGCCATAAATTCTTCGGAGATACCCACTGATATGTTGGCCCCGGTGATGACACCATCCACTTGTTTGCACGTGATAAATTTGCGAATATCGGCATGGCGATCATTTAATATGATCATCAACGCACCACGTCTAGAGCCACCCTGCAATGTCAACTCACAGCCAACACTCATAATTTCCGCTACGCCGACAGGACCAAAGCCATTGCCAAACACCAAATTCGCCTTATCGTACAACAAACCCCACGAATAAGCGCCTGAACTACGGCCATGCACACCGCGCACATAACTATACCGAGGACGCAGGGAGGAAAGCAGCATGGTGATGCGCTTTTGTTCAAGCATCGCTTCCCACATATCACCTAAACGCTCCGCGATGGAGCCGCGACTATCTCCGGGGTTCATGATGACACCCACCAGATCCTGCATCATCTGTGTACCACTCTCGATGATTTGCTCATAGATCATCGACGCTGGCAGTGTAGAGCCGTACTTCACTGGCAAATCGGCATTGATCCAAGCTTCTAGATCACCGTTCCAAATGTCATCATACTGCGCCTCACTCGTATCAGGAAACACATATGTCCAATTAGCATTTTCCTCTACTGCGCGTAAAAACGCCTTAGAAACGCGAACCACTTTCGTACTGTTTGGGTAATCCTGTGCCAAAAAGTCCATAATGTCTTCATGCCACACGTCCATGGCCAACATGAGATCAGCCTTGCGTGAGCGTTCACTCACAGAGGTAAGCGAGCCTTGCGGTGGCACCTGACTTAAATTCATCCCCACACCGCCGGATCTGGCCTGAATCTCAAGCGTTTGCCCAAAAGACTTCGCATAATCCCGGACAGACCATCCCACGTTGGGTATCACAAAACAGTTATAACTAGTCGTCTGAATGCCTGTACCCATCGAAGCATTAATGCGCCCACCAGGCACGTAACGCCAGCCCTTTTGCAACTCATAAAAACGCGTTTCCCAACTAGCAGGATCATGCGTCACCTGTGCCGTGGCGTTTGCAATGCGTGTCCACATCTGCTTAGGCGATGTCTCTTTTAGTACATCAATACGGTCATAAGACAATTCAGTCACATGCCCGTCGCGCAGTTCCACTCGTACAGATCGATTGCTACTGTCCACCTCAAGCACCCTAGCCAATTCATGGTAAGCACGTTTTGCATCCAATACTGCCATGACCAAACTTCCAGGATCAAGTGTCTCTTTCAAAGTATCTTTTTGCAAATAGCGATCTGCAACAATCCGTTCACCAGTAGAATTCAAATAATCATCCTCAGAAAATGGCAAAATAGCCTTCTCTAACGTCACATAGTTCCCTCCAGTTCAATCTTTCTGATGCAAAAAGCGCATGATCTCATCCGTAAATGAATTCAAATCATGAAACTCCCTGTATACACTTGCAAACCTTACATAAGCAACAGGATCAAGATCCTTTAATAGTCCCATCACTCGTTCCCCTACTTGCATAGACGGTACTTCGCGTTCAAAATCAGTGCGCAGGCCTTGCTCCAAGACATCCACCAAATTTTCAATCTGATCAGACGTAATTGGCCTTTTTTCACAAGCTCTGGAAATACCGCGACGGACTTTATCGCGATCAAATTCTTCACGAGACTTGTCCTTTTTGACCACCATCAATGGTGCCAATTCCACTCGTTCATAGGTGGTAAACCTACGTTGACAGGTGATGCACTCCCTACGCCTGCGCACAATAGATTGCTCATCACTTGCACGCGACTCAAGAACTCGTGAATCAGGGGCTTGACAAAACGGACAACGCATGTACGATCACCAACTATATGTAGTGTAATTGCTTTTACGAAGTTCATTATATACGCTATATTTAGTCGTGGTCAAGCAGGCCTTAGAAGTGTAAAAAGAGGAGATAGCGAGGAATTTCGCGCTTAATTAAGCAAATCAGCCAAACTGTGAACTTGTAAATCGGGAAAAATATTTTCATCGCTAGGCACTCCAGATTCAATTAGAATCGAAAATACACCGGCATTTTTTGCGGCAAGAATATCGGTGTCTGGATTGTCGCCAATGAGAATCGCTTCTTCGCGGCTCACATCAGCTAATAGCAGTGCTTCATTAACAAAATCTGCACTTGGTTTACCTGCAAGCAATGGATTGACCCCGGTAGCCGTTTTGACCAAGGCGACTAGCGACCCTGCCCCGGGTGCAAACCCGCCCTGCACTGGGATCACTCGATCCAAATTAGTAGCCATGAAAACAGCACCCGCATAAATATGCCGCACCGCTTTTTCAAAGTGTAGATACGTGACGTTGCGATCAAGTCCCATCACTACCGCATGCACTGATAAGTCATCATCTTCTGCTAATACAAAGCCAGCAGCTAAAAGTGGCTGCCTCAGCCCCTCCTCGCCAATCACGTACACTTTCTTGCCAGTGCCTATCTTACGTGTAAGTAAAGCTGCTGCCGTCACGCTACTGGTGAGCACCATGTCTGGTGTAGCAGGAAAACCTAGCCCTGCTAATAAAGCAGAGACTGCCTGCTTCGTTCGCGTCGCATTATTTGTCAGGTAGACAATTTTCTTCCCTAAATTAACCAGTTCTCGAACAAAAGACGTTGCTCCCGGTATGGCCTCCTCACCGCGAATCAGTGTGCCATCCAGATCAAAGAGTAACGCTTTCGACTTTACCAATACCTCGCGCATGCATTATACCTCCAATGTCGGTGGCGGGGACTGAAAATCAACCACAGGTTCACTCACACCAGCGCGGGCATTCACCACTCTAGACATCACAAATAGAAGGTCAGAAAGGCGATTAAGGTAGTGCAGCAACATTATATTCACGCGCTGCTCTTGATTAAGCCTAACAATCCACCGTTCTGCCCTTCTCACGACCGTCCGAACCACATGTAGTTGTGCTGCTGCTTTCGTCCCCCCAGGCAAAATGAACTGTTTAAGCGGCACTAACTCCTTATCCAGTTGGTCAATCACCTTTTCGAGCAGCAGCACTCGTTCTTTGTCCATAAAAAAAGTATCCTGTTTGTCGTCCGGTGTCGCCAGATCTCTGCCCACATCAAAAAGATCCCTCTGAATGCGTTGCAAAATCGCGAGTAAATCTTTTGAACTTTTCTGTGACTCCCGCAGCATCGACACCGCAAGACCAAGCGCAGAATTAACCTCATCGACAGTACCGTACGTTTCGACGCGCAGATCATCTTTACCTACACGTCGACCATAAATCAAACTTGTTTCCCCACTGTCCCCTGTTTTTGTGTATATTTTCAAGTAGAGAACACCTCCATGCAAAGGATGATTAGATTGCCATATCAAGTGGAAACACTCTCGCTATCCACAAAAAACACCATGCTCGAGAACAATGTGAATGCCTACTTGATCATTGCTGATGGAAAAGCCCTGCTGATCGATGCAGGGTTTCCCGAGAGTGCGCTAGACATCAGTCAGCATGTAATCAATGCAAAACTACAGTTACAAGGGATATATCTAACACACTTTCACCCTGATCACAGTTTGGGAGCCCAACAGATCGCCAAATCATTTCAAGTGAAAATACACTGTCACCCTCACGATCTTGCACCACTAATCACATTATATGAGCAATATTTCCCGAATACAGACACACACGAAGTGATTGCTGACCTGATCGACGGGTTGGAAATCCCATTTGCCGGAACCATATTCAATGTCCTGCATATTCCAGGTCATACACACGGTCACATAGCCATCTTCGACAAAACACATGGCAACTTATTCATCGGCGATCACGTTATCCCTGATGGCACCGTCTGGATCGGTCCTCCGGACGGCCACCTATCTGATTACCTCGACTCCCTAGATCGCCTACTCTTACTACCCGCAACCATGTTGTACCCTGGGCATGGCGAACCACTTTCCACACCACATACCCTAATGACAAGGATAAAACAACGCAGACTGGATCGAGAAGCAGACATCCTAGCATACCTACGAGCTGGAGAAGTTACGTTAGCCACATTAGTTGATCGTATCTATCGTGGAAAAATCCCGACAGAGATCCTTTGGGCTGCGAAAAAAACCGTCACCGCCCATTTGCAAAAGTTGTTATTTGAACAACAGATCACCCTGCGCTTTGCCCCATCAGACCATCAATTTTACTATACCGAAGCTGTGACTAATTCGCACTTAGCTGACGAAGAAAATGATTAATGCGTGCATCGTCATTTCGTTGTTCTGACATGGCTGCGTTTGCCATCAAGTCAGCTAATGATGCATGACGGCTCAACGTCGTTAACGCGTCCACAGTAGGCGGAGCCATGTGAAATTCGTCTTGACCAAAACGCGTCAAAAGTTCGTCTGGTGCACTCCATAGCACCGACTCAACTTCATCAGGCGACGGATACACTTCGGTATCATGAGGTACCTGCACGATGAAATAATGAGTATCAAAACGATGCTTCACTTGCATTGGCGTGACACGTCTACCCACATAACGGAAGGGATAGAATGAAGGTTCCGTCATCACCAATTCCGTCCACTCACTACCTTGACCCTGCAAGAGCGATTCGCGTATCGCCTTTATCTCTTCCCAAGATTTGCGTTGTGCGCCCATATAAATACCTGTTTCTTCAAAGAGTTCACGCGCCCCTGCTGCAAACAATGACCAATACAACAGGTCTCGAGATACGATGTCCCCCTTGAAATCAGCCTCCTGAAGACTAAATAGCGATGGCGTATTAACCCTCATTGCCTGTTGCAGTGATGTCGCCACATAAATATCCAATGGATCTAGTACACCGCCAGGGAATACCATAAACCCAGGCAGTACGCGCAGTTTTTTTGACCGTGTGATTGCAAGCACCTCGCAAGCAGAATCACCGCTAGCTGCACGTACAATGATCATCGTTGCAGACAGTCGTGGTGCAAGAAGATCCGATTGCTCCTTTACCATACTGTCATTCCTCCTCGAATCATGCGGTTGGATTGATGGGAAATAACTCACTAGCCCGAACGGTGCGGCCATATTCATTTTTGTAGACCACGTGTGCTCTCGTTAATTGTCGTGGACTTGTCAGTCCACAGGCTGCGGATAATGCAAACAGGCTAGATCTGACGTGCAGCAAATAATTCATCACACGCCACTTTTTCTCCTCTACAAGCAAAGCCTCCTGATGCTTAGGATCAGTAGTAGTCACGCCAGCAGGGCATTTCCCCGTATGACATTGCAGCGCCATAATACACCCATTAGCCATCATAAAACCTCTGGCTGATACCGTGGCATCTGCACCAAGCGCCAAGGCAATCGCGACTTTATCAGGAGAAACCAGCTTGCCAGACGCAAACACGGCAAACCGGTCTCTGACACCAGTTTCCACAGCCGCATCTGTCGCTGCAATTAATGCGGCATAAAGGGGAAGTCCCATCGAGTCAGCCATCGATTTGAAAGTGGCTCCCGATCCACCTTCGCCTCCGTCCACAGTTAAAAAATCAGGATAAATAGCCAATCGTTTCATTGTCACAAAAAAGTCAATCAGTGATTCTTTGGCACCTACGACAATTTTAATCCCAACCGGCTTTCCACCCGCCTTTTGAAGATCGGCAATAAACCGGAGCGTTCTCTCGGCATTATTCAAAAACGGAAAGCGATTGGGTGAATTGACAGTGATGCCTACAGGTACCTTGCGAATAGCTGCTACCTTGGCGTTCACTTTACTACCTTCAAGGTGACCACCTCTAATTTTCGCCCCTTGAGCAAACTTCAATTCGAATGCCTTCACCTGCACGTGGGCTGCCACCTTGCGGAATTCTTCATATGAAAAATCCCCTTCTTCATCCCGATACCCAAACAGTCCAGGGCCAATTTGTGCCACGAGATCCGCCCCAGTCTGTAAATGCTCTGGTGCCACTCCCCCCTCGCCTGTATTCATCCAAGAGCCACCAGCCATATTGACGGCTTGCCCCGTCGAAAGGATATAATGTTCACCTACCGCACCGTAAGACGTGGCAGATACACCAAACAGTCCCTTTAATACCCATGGTTGGATTCGTTCTTTACCGACGACCAAAGCATCCTCATCGCTTAATAGCCATTTGGTCGATTCGTCATCGATAAAATCTTCCTTTCTAGAAAACAAACCCTCTTTGTGAATCGTGTATTTTTTTGAAGCTATTTTTTCCCGATTATCTACACTCATCTCTTCAGCCAAGCGCGTAAATAAGCTATTTGCTAGATAATACCCCGGCAAATCATAATCTCTCTTACCACCAAAACTGATTAAATCAGTTCGGTACTTAGCGGCAAACGTCACACCAAGAAAATCATTGCGTGAAAATGGTTCAGCACTAGTATCATTATCAAACCAGTATTGACGAAACTCGGGGCCGATTTTTTCTAAAAAATAACGCAACCACCCCAAATAAGGATGTGACCTAATAATGGCATGTGGTGTCTTTCGCGATTGACCCCATAGTATGAACATGATCATGGCAGGTGGCAACAACAATACAACAATCACAATAATCAATAAAAAGGTAAGCAAAAAAAAACCTCCCCACGTAGTAAACCTATCACAATCAAGGGAGGATGAAAAGGTTATTTCACACTAGTTCAAATGATAGACGCCTATCTCAATCGCCTGTTATTGCATCGGAAGCATCATTTCC
>JAJZCJ010000143.1 GCA_021846145.1 Bacillota bacterium | reverse complement strand
ATAAATTCACACACAAAGAATCTCCTAATCCGCCTTTCCAGACTGAGAAAATTCAGTCTTTGATTTTCGAGTCACAAGTCGCTTTTGATCGACTGTCGGCCATCACAAAAGAAATTCGCCGCAGCACGAAGGTATTATCGGGCATAGCCGAAACATCTGTCTCTTTAGAAGAAGATGTCAGGATCAATGGTGAAACCGCACTTAAAGAACTCTCATCTGTGGCTACGTCGACAGGTGAAATTTCGCAAACAGCACAGACCATCGTCTCCTCTTCGTTAAACATGCAGCAACAAAGCAACGCTACGCTCGTCGCCGCACAAGAAGTCATGAGCGCGCTTCAGGGAACAGAAGTACTGATGGAGGAAATGTCACAAGTGTCCACTCGAATTCAGGAAAAAACCGTGAATTTTGCAAGCCAAGTAGAACGCATCCGAGGAATTCATGATGTTCTCCAGAATGTAGTGACCCAGACCAACCTCTTGTCACTAAACGCAGCGATTGAAGCGGCGCGCGCCGGCGTAGAAGGCAAAGGATTCGCGGTGGTAGCATCAGAAATTCGCAAACTAGCGGAAGAGAGTCGGGGAGCTGTGAACCACTCCGCCGAAATTCTCAATGATATTGAAGCCGAGCTACATGAAGTAGTAAACGAAACATCACGGGGTAAGAATACCGCTTCGCAAGGCAGCACGAATTTAAAACAAATGGCTGATCGATTGCGAGTCTTTGCTGATCAATTTACCCAAGTGGATCATTGGATCACCCAAACAACGACGCAAAGCCAATCTCAGTCCGCCAATAACAGTCAGGTTGAAGCGCACGTGAAATCCGTATCAACCATCATTGCCAATGTAATGGAAAAAATGAATCAACTGATCGATACTATCAAAAATCAACGCAATGAAATCGAATTGCTTGATCAGGCCAAGGATCACTTGAAATCGACAGCCGATTCCATACAAACGACTTACCAGTCTTTTGTGAACACATTAGGTGTGGAGATGCCGCAACTGACCAACAACGTTGCAATCGACGCACAACGTTTTTTTAACGCGATGAATTCGATTGCTCATTCGCTGCAAGCGGATGAGATTAATCCGCTTGTACATCGTCACGCTCTAGATCAATTCAAACACGAAAATCCTGCATTTGAAGCGGTTTGGTCCAACCGCTTAGATGGTACATTTATCTATTCAGAACCAAAAGCTGGGCTAGTTAACGCTAGTGAACGCCCGTGGTTTACTGCGGCGGTGCAAGGTAAGTCTTATACTTCTGACGTGTATATTTCGGCAATCTCGCATTCCCCTTGTTCCACGCTGTCCGTACCATTTTATAATTCCAAGCAAGAAATCATTGGTTGTATCGGGGCAGACTTAAGTTTAAGATCGTGACACCAGAACGGTGCATGACTGCCTGTTTGCGGCTTTCATCACTCGCCGCAAACAGGACAACGCGGATTGCGCTGCAATTGAATGATTCGTTGCACCATGGTTAACGAATTGTACCAATACAGCGTAGGATGTGGTGCTCGATCGACGCCCGAGAGGTATTTGATCACTTGGGTGGCGGCCATGGTTCCCGCGGTTGCGCTGACCGATCCCAATACCGGGAACTTCTTGCCCTCCCAATTCTCATTCTCCCGAAACAAACAACGCAAACAAGGAGTCTGATGCGGAATCACCGTGAACATATAGAATTCCCAACCGAACATCGCTACTTCGATCATCGGGATCTGTCGTTGCACGCAGATCTCGTTCAATCGAAAACGTTCCTCCACCGTATAACGGGCATCGACCACGAAATCTGACATAGCCAACCATTTATCCAAGTTGGCATCAGTGACCCTAGCATCCACTGTTTCTACTTTTAAGTTGGGATTAAGCCGCAGCAAGCTCTTTTTTGCCAGTTCCACCCGCTTGCTACCTACCCCTTCCCACCCCATCAATGTCTGCCTATTTAGATCAGGATACTCTACCACCCCTTCATGCAAGATGATTAACCGCCCAATTCCTGCCGAAGCTAAGTAGGTGGCAGTAGCTCCCCCCAACCCTCCCACGCCCGCCACCAATACAGACGCTTGACGCAGCTTTGAAATTCCGCTATCACCAAGCATCGATTGTTGGCGCATCAGCCACAACTCGTCCGGAGCGAAAGCAGCGTCAATCATTGAATTTGGTTTGCTCACTGTCCACCACGCTCCTCTAGTTCTGCTCTTCAATTAAAATGCGACGCAACCAAGGAGCCGGGGAATTAGTTAATGTCACGATCAACTGATCAATCAACGCGGCAATCGGTTGTTCAAAAGGAACCTTGATCGGGTGAATGCGAGCATTGGTCACTCGTGCCGCCGCACCACCGCCAATGTCGTTGATAAAAACAATTTTACAATCCGCGATGCCCTTGATGATCGCGTCAATTTTGTCCTTCTCTTGCTCAAAATTCTTGACGCGAGACTCCACCAACACCGATGAATTGGGGCGTACCTCATAAACATCAAAACGGGTGGCATGCCCAAAATGAGAATTTACCAGTACCCCATCTTCTGTCGCAAACGCGATTTTCATCTCACTCAGTCCTTTGTATGAATGTCATCCAAGTGACTTGACAGCATCACATTCGTAAGTTGTGTGATCCATTGACAAGCCCCGCGATATAGCACACTGCTTTCGCTCGGCACGCCGACGCGATCCCATACCGGCAACCCATATGCCAAAAATTCTATCCCCAATCGCCCCGCCGTTTGCCTCCCATGGGAATTTGAAAGCAAGAGTTGCGGTCGCAAATGAACAGGAAGAGTCAACAAATGCTGCTCAAGTTGGTCAAAATCCCCCACCATCCACGTGTTGCGATATCCTAATGTAGATGGAGGAATTGGCGAGAATACCGCCACCACCTCTGCGCCCAAACCCTTCAGTCCTTGTTCCATGGCAGCCAACAGATCAGGTTCACCAGCGAGCGCGATCCGTTGCCCCGAGAAATAACTGTGCACATCAATCATTCGATCCATGTAACGCTCCCTTTGCCGCAACAGACGATCGGGAACGCGAATTTGACTTTCATTTGATAAAAACTCCACCAGTTCATCTATCGCTGGCAATGTGTTCAATGATAAATAGGGAAAGTGGGGACTTCCGGACCACTGGGCAATACGTTCACCTAGATGAACCACGCTGGTTCCAAAAGAAAAAGTAAAATCAACGTCCTTTAGTCGCGCCAACTCCTTATCCGTAACGCCCCCGACCGTGGTGCCAAAAACACCCTCGCCTAGCTGGCCATCTAACGAGAGGGAAAGGTCGGGTAACACAATCGTTTCAAACTCAAATTCAGCAAATAGCTCTTTGATCTCATCGACGTCCCCTGGCGTGGCCGTAGGACCCAGCACCAATGCAGCCAGCGGCCGATAACGCAATTGTTTAGCCTTTTTTTCGCGCTGCCAAGTCTCCACTTCGTCCAGAATCGCTGCTAGCGCCGTCACATATCCATTGCTGAGTGACCCTGAATAATCAGAGGTATGCACGGTGATGATTGGGGGCGCTCCAGGATTAGCCGCCCTAAAACGAGTAATGACACTATCGATGTCTTCACCTGATGTCTCAGTCAACGCGGTGGTGATGAGTCCGATCATTTCTGGATGTTGCTTTTTAATTACGGCTTGGAGTGTATCCGTCACGGCGCTTTCTCCACCGAGAATGACCTGTTCTTGGCGGAGAGCCGTGGTTTGCAGCGGAATCGGTTCCCTAAAATGTCTAGTCAGAAGCGATTTTGAAAAAGACGCACAACCCTGAGCCCCGTGCAAAATGGGCACTGTTTTATTCAACCCCAGAAAAGCCAAAATGGCTCCCATCTGCGGACTCAGCTTCAAAGGGTTGACAGTCAGAGAATGATCTGCCGAAACGACTGCACACATCGCTGATTCATCTCCATTCTCTCGGAGTACCCCAAGTGTCTCTTTCCTTCTCGCAATTGTGTATACACCGGGTTGGTGATTTCCCGCGCCAAATCCTGCGCCAAATTGACAAGGCCATCATAGCCAGCATAATTGCGATGGCGTTCCTGATTCACATCAATAAATGGAACGACGCTCTTTGCTGCTGTGTATTGGTTGCGCCCTCCTGCCAAAAGGATTTCCGCCCCCATTTCCGCCATCATGCGCAGAATACTCTGCGCCCCTCCTTCTTCAAAAACCACACCCTCATCACCCAACAATGCTTTCATCTTGTCCACATCATCTTGAGTGCTCTTGCGATTGGAGGTGGCCACCACCTGCATTCCTAAATCCTGCAGAGCGGAAATTAACGCCCATGACTTGACCCCGCCTGTATAAAGCAACGCTTTTCTTCCTTTGATCATTTCCACATAGGGCGCAAGACGTTCTGTGACCTCAAGTTCTTGAGTCACAATAAACTGTTCGATTTTTTGCGCAATATCTGCACCTAACAGTTTGCCAAAATTGCGAAGTGCTGTCGCGATCTCCGATTTCCCATAGAATGATCCCTCAAAGAACGGGATCTGATAGCGATCCAGCAGCGCATGAGCCACATTCAATAGCGCCCTACTGCAAACCACCATACTAGCTTGGGCGCGATGAGCTGTTTGAATTCTCGCAAATCGCCCATCCCCTGTGATCGAACTGCGCAAGCGAATCCCTACTTGACGAAGCAATTCCTCTATCTGCCACAATTCTCCTGCAATATTGTATTCACCAATGATGTTGACGTCGTAAGGGGTCGCCTCCCTAGGTTCCCGAGTACCAATTACATGGTTGATCAACACCTCACCCGCGATCCGCGTACCCAGATTCTTGCTGCCAAGAAATCCAGCCGCCCCCACCGGAATCACTGGAATTTTCAGTTCTAATTGCGCCTCACGGCAGACCGCCTCGATATCCTCACCAATTAACGCGGTGACACAGGTGCTATATACAAATACCACTTGGGGAACAAAACGCTGGACTGCGCTTCGGATCGCCTCCAATAGCTTGCCTTCGCCACCCAAAATAACCTGTGTTTCCGTTAATTCAGTGCTGAACCCCCAGCGGGTAAAGGGGGTGCCTGGCCAAGAAGATAAGCTCCCCCTACTTTCCCAACCGTTGGCAACACATGCCGATGTTCCGTGAACCAGATGAATGGCGTCCGCAATGGGCAAGAGGCTGCTGATGGCACCATCATACGTACAGCCCCCCATGGCACTGCCTGGCTCGGGACGGGTGCAACCGGAATTGCGATCCTTTTTTGATTTCGCCTGATTATGTTCGCAGTGTGGCTGATCAAAAATTTTGTGAAAGTCATCCATCACCTCGCCCCTCCCATCCTAGCGAATGGCGTCAAAACTATGTGCAGGTGCCTTGCGATCCATCTCTTCTAAAATCGTGTTGACAATCATCTGAATCAAAAACAACGCGCCACCATACCCCAGAATTGGGTATCGATGCAAGTGATGCCGATCAAGAATCGGAAATCCCACGCGAACCAACGGAATGTCAGCATCTTTTGCCAACTGTTTCACATACGTATTCCCAATCACCAAGTCTACTGGCTCGGTAAATACCAGTGACCGCAAATGCCAGAGATCTTTTTTAAGCCACACCTTCGCATTTGCTCCATGCGGACTGGTAGCTAAAAAGGCTTCCATTTCCTTGCCAAATTCATCATCCCCATTGGTACAAACGATGTGAATCGGTTCTGCCCCCACTTCAAGTAGTAGTGGAGTCACCCCCAAAAGCATGTCAGGATCGCCCACTAGCGCCACTCGTTTGCCATGAACGTAAGGATGCGAATCGAGAATCGCGTCGACCGCGCGACCGCGTTCATCCTTAATCGCCTGCGGAATTTCACAACCAGTCAACCGTTGCACTTCTTTGATAAAAAGGTCAGTGCCCCCAATGCCAATCGGAGGACGCATCGCAACCGTCTCCTGATGCCAACTATTTCGCACCATCTCCATGGTTTTGCGCGTGCTGTAGCGTTGCAATGCGATCGTCGCCTTGTTCTTGGCGGCCTCACGCAACTGTGCAAGTGGCGTTCCACCTGGATACATCGTGTATTCACCTGTCGCAGGTGAATCAAGTGCGTCAGAAGTGTCGCCCAGAATCGTCGACTCCACGTTCAACAATTCTAAAATGTGCTTGATTTCACGAATGTTACCTGTATAAGTTTCAAACCCAGGAATAATATTGATCTTTTTACTATCAGGATTTGCTACTCCTTTGGATTGATCGGACAAAATCGCCTTCATCATATTGTCATACCCGGTAATGTGGGAACCGACAAAACTTGGCGTATGCGCGAACGGTATCGGATACTCCTCACTCACGATCCCTTCTTCGCGAAAATCGGAGATAAACGACCCAACATCGTCACCGATCACCTCGGCCATACACGTAGTGCAAACAGCGACCATCTCAGGTTTATATAGCTTAATGGCATTTTGAAGGCCTTCGCGAAGGTTTTTCATCCCTCCGAACACTGCCCCATCCTCCGTCATCGACGTGGAAGCTGCGGCAAAAGGTTCCTTATAGTGTCTGGTAAAATGACTACGAAAATAGGCAACGCAACCCTGCGATCCATGCACAAGCGGCAACGTGTTGGCGAATCCCACTGCAGCGAGTACGCCCCCTAATGGCTGACAGGCTTTAGCTGGGTTAATTACTATATTTTTTCGATTAAAATTTTTCTCTCGGTATTCCCACGAACGCGTCCACTCTTCTACCCGAGCGACTTCCGCCTCTGGCGTCGCCTGTTCAAACCACTTCTTATTGTCAAACAGGCACTGATACTCTTCACTTTGAAATAACGAGTTATGATCCAATACCGTTGAATCAGCATCCATCACGCCAGAATTTTTCGGGTCATTCTCCGAATTTTTCACTTTTCATCAAACTCCCTTCTGCTCATAATGGACTGTTGATCAAATTCCAACCGGGACTGTTAATCGCAATATCCATATCCCGCGCAAACACCTGGAATCCGTCAAACCCATGATAGGGACCGCTATAATCCCACGAATGCATTTGCCTAAATGGTATCCCCATCTTGTGATACACATATTTCTCCTTTACACCCGACCCCACAAGATCCGGTCGCAAACGGCGAGCAAATTCTTCCATTTCGTAGGCAGTGGGATCATCATATAAGATAGTCGCATCATCCACATAATGCAGTGTTCGTTCATAGTCGTCGGCATGAGCAAACTCGTAACCCGTTGCCACGACCTCCATGCCTAGATCCTCATATGCGCCGATCGTATGGCGTGGGCGCAATCCGCCGACAAGCAGCATGACCTTTTTGCCTTCGAGCCGTGCGCGATACTTTTCAATCGTGCGATTCATGATCGGCTGATACTTTTTAATCACCGCCTCAGTCTGTTCCTGAATGCGATCATCAAACCGTTCGGCAATGGTGCGCATATTTTCAAAGATCTTTGTCGGACCAAAGAAATTAAACTCCATCCACGGAACCCCGAAGTTAACCTCCATATACTCCGAAATGTAATTCATCGAGCGGTAGCAGTGTAGCAAATTCAGTTTCGATTTAGGGGTATGCGCCAATTCCTGCAGCGTTCCATCCCCTGACCACTGCGCCACCACCCGCAATCCCATTTCCTCAAGAATCATGCGAGAAGCCCAGGCGTCCCCGCCGATATTGTAGTCACCGATCAGCGCCACATCGTATGGTGTGCCCTCATCTGGCAGATCTTTTTTGCCCAATACCCAGTCGCGAATCGCGTCATTGGCGATATGATGACCTAATGACTGACTGACTCCCCGAAATCCTTCGCAACGAACCGGAACTACTGGTTTATTAAGATCCTCGCCTTTTTCACGAGCCACCGCCTCAATGTCGTCGCCAATCAAACCAACAGGACATTCAGATTGAATGGATATTCCTTTATTCAATGGAAATAATTCTTCAATTTCCTCGATGCCCGCCGCTAGTTTTTTGTCCCCGCCA
>JAJZCJ010000142.1 GCA_021846145.1 Bacillota bacterium | reverse complement strand
AATATTATCTTTTACAAATCCCAACACATCAGAGCGAACGGGGGGCATATCCAACAATCCTCTACTCTTTAGTGTATCGCCAGAAGAATCATGAATGTATGGCGAATTAATATTCATAGTTATCTTTTCCATAAATGTATGAATCTAGCCATACCCATATGTTCTGATTATGGCACGAAAAACGTGCAAATTCAACACGTTATATACACATAATTAATTTCCGTCTACACTGTTTTACATAGTGTGTGATTATCGGCAGAAATCTCCGCACCAAATTGCTACCTGTTTCAGAATATCGATGGAACTACTGTAATCTTTCGTTTCGAGTCCATGGTTAGCTCCTGGAATAACACGTAGTCCCACATGAGACATATTATTGATCTGGGCAATGTCTGATTCACCAAAAATACTGTCACTATCACCTACCACAACAAGCGCATTTTTCGAGTCTCGGATAGCGGGAATAACAGAGGGTACAGGGGTAAGAAATACATGGCTTCGAACTGAAAATGACACATTCTCAAGGATTTCAGTTTGCACCATTGTGCCAAGACTTTTACCAATAAAGACCACGCTTGAATACTGTTCAGTTATCACGTTGTTTAAAGTTTCTGAAGCTTCTTCCGCTAAGTAGTGGAGGTCATCTATATCTAATTCGGCACGATTGGCTTGATACCCATACTCAACGCCAATAACATCACAGCCAGCGTCAAAAGCGGCTCTTGCCGCATACCACATTACGGGAGCGTCTAATGTATACCCTTGGCCAGGAAAGAGAACTACAAGTTTAGAAGAAACAGCAGAATGTGTTAAGTAATGATATTGGGCTGGTATACCTCCCCAACGTGTAGGCACTTCGATCATATCCAAAAAAATCACCGCCTAATTGAAAGTTGTACTAATTTATAATTGTGGGCGTAAAACCACGATGCCTTTAGGCTCGTGGATGTAAGCCCACGGTTTTCATCCTTGTTCTTGAATGTACTTTTGAATCGTCTCCCTGCTGACGTTCCCGATGGAACAAGCAAAATAACCATCGCTCCAAAAGGTTCGTTCCTTCCAAAAGTGTTTGTAAAGATATTTTTCGTGCTGTTTCCAAATGTGAAATGTTGTCATTTGTTTGAGCAGTCTTACAATTTCCAGAATGCTCATCTTAGGTTCATAATGTACAAGTAAATGGATATGATCTTGGTCTACTTCCATTTCGATTATTCCGAAATGGTATCTGCTTGCTATGTCGAATACGAGTTGTTTTACGTCATTTCCGAGTGGTATCAGTCACTTTTTTCGATATTTGCAGACAAAAATCAAGTGGCACATGAGTAAAAACTTGGAATGGTTTTTGGAATAGTCATCCACGATTTTCGGGCACTCACTCTCTGCATCTTAGAAAATTTAGGGATCGGCTTCAAATCCGCTTTGTTCCCATGAATATCCATTAGAATGGCGTAACCAGTAGCCATTCTCCCCTTGATTAAATAATGCTGACCCAAATACCGTACTTTGTCGAACTTCCTAAACCCATTGATCTTACGGGTGGTGAGTTTTTGTTCGCTCCGAATCCCTTTGGTTTGCTGGTAATCACCATCCGATACGCATTTCTTGAATAAGACGTTGCGTGTTTGGAATATGGGTGTTGTTCCTTGTGTTGCAATGACGGTGGCATCAAAATAATGTTCTTTTTTCAAACCAGTCAATTGTCGATGTTCCTTGGTCACAAATCCAAATGTTTCTTCTGCTTCTACTTGTTTGAGCAGTTGTATACGGATGCTGTTCATTTGCGTGGCATGACGAAGCTGTCCTTTTTTCTTGCCAGTTGCCTTCAATTTCAGATTGCCTGCATGCACCCCATCATGGCAAGTCTTGCACAGTGTGATCAAATTTGCTTCTTCATCACTACCGTTTTGGCTACGGAAAATAAGATGATGCACTTCTAACCTTTTGTCTTTCGACTTGCCTTTGCAGTGTTGGCAGATGTAATTGTCTCTTGTGAGCACGTAGGCTTTTGTATTGGCAAAGCCATAGTTAATTCCTTGCTGATAAAGCCAATTCTTTTGCAACACTTCAGGATTTTTTAACGCATGTGGATCAAAGGTTGCGGTTTCAATTACAACAGATGAAATAGGCATGAGCGATTTTACAAAATAGATTTCTCGCAGATGTACGTTAATTTTGCTAGTCATCGTCGGTGAAAAACAATCTTTTTTAATCGAATTCTTGCGATTGAGCCATCTTGCTTTACGGTATCGGGTTTTTCGATTTCGGCGATTGCGGCGGTACTTCGCTCGTTCTTTTAATCGATTGGCAATGTCGTTGCGAATCTCCACTTGTGCAAGATAGACGACATTCCCGTTTGTATCAGCAACCGCTGACCCAATGACTGCACTTCCCGAATCCACTCCATGGGTTAGGGATTGTGTGTAGGTTGTTTCAGGTGTATACAGAAGTCGAATCGTAAATGGTGTTTTTTTCACCACTTTGGCTTTTCCTTGTTTCAGTAACAATCTTGCAATCACACAAGAACAAGGCATTAATGGTTGCTTGTTCGAATCAAGCACATACACCACGTTCATTGGGATCACTTCCTTTCGGAAAATTTCACTGCCCGAAGGCAGGTAGTGCGTATCCATTTGCTGTGACCACGAATGGAATCCGTCCTCATCTCGACAAAGTTAAAACGGCTTTTTGCGCCTGTATCACCAAACCTTACCCCAGTTCTACTTAAATACAGGCGACAGAGCAACGGTCTGATGCGTCAACCGAGGGTGTCATGACCGTTCTAACGTAGCTAGCGTTTCCGCTAGCTGAGTCTGGTAAACTTGAGCTTCTTTTAGAAGCTACGAACCTTTAGGTTCGTGGTAGTTCACATTTTCATCGTCTCAGGTTGCAGATAGACTAATAAAACGAGATACTCACATTCTTGATCGTGTGCATTTTGATAAATATGTCCTATATCCGCCACAAAGTGAATGGAATCTCCTTCATCAAGGAGATAAGTTTGCTCGCCAAGTGTTAGCGTGAGGTGCCCTTTCTTTACCCAAATTCCTTCTGTTACATGGTTTCCATGACTTTCCGCCAAATGCGAGCATCCCGGAAGCAATGTGGTATAAAACACTTCTGCAGGACTAGGCTGTCGTACGGATAATATATTTTGCACCACATACTTGCCATTCTCATCAAAAACAAATGGCTGCTCACTCTGTCGTACCACTGTGGCATGCGGCTTTGGTATATCTATGAAAACGGAGAATGGAACATCCAGCCCACTGGCAATTTTCCATAACGTGACTACGGTTGGATTTGATTCCCCACGCTCGATTTGTCCTAGCATCGGCTTACTCACACTTGTAGCATCAGCTAATTGGTCGAGAGTCCAACCTCGTTCTTTCCGAAAATTCCGCAATGTTTTCCCAATGTGCTCCGTTAATGGACCAGGCTCCATAAAATTTCACCTCCAGATACACTATAACATATAAATGTATGTTATAGTGTATCATTATAACGGAATGAAAGGAATGTGACCATGACCTCAGTATACCTCGAGACACTTCTCATCGGTGTGGGAACCTATCTAATTCGAGGCGGTTCCCTTAGTTTAGGTAGCCGTATTTCGTGGCCGAAGTGGATTCAAAGTTGGGTATCTTTTGTAACACCGGCCGTATTGGGCGCTTTACTTGGCCCCGTCCTTTTGTTCCAAAACAATCACTGGATACCGCCGCTGCACAATCCAGCACTGCTCGCGGCCATACCAACAGGTGTTGTGGCTTGGTTTACTCGACATCTACTATGGACAGTCGCAGCAGGTACCGTGTGTTTCGCAGTCATCACCTACTTGCTCTAGGAGGATAGAAGATGAACCGACTTGTTCAAAAGGCCATTGGAGATGCGATTCCCATCATTCTGGCTTACTTCACGATTGCTGTCACCTTCGGTGTCATCTCAACAAGCAATGGCATTCCTGTATTTGCGACTGTTCTCATTTCAGCATTGGTTTATGCTGGAAGTTCTCAATTCATGCTGGTCAGTTTGGTACTGGCTGGTTCGTCCCCGCTGTCTACCATTGTGACCGTCCTATTAGTCAATCTACGACACTTCCTCTACGGAACCAACCTAGGTCTGGCATTTGCCCCATGGTCAGAATGGAAAAAGTGGTTCTTCGCATTCGGACTCACAGATGAAGTATTTGCTGTCACCAGTAGTCGGATTGTCGACCATCCCCCCATACCAGGCTACCAGATTCCATTTGTATTGGCGTGCTATACCTCATGGATTTTGGGAACCATCGTAGGCGCGAGGATTGGCCAATCAGTGCCAGTCTACATCTCGTCCGTTCTTGATTTTTCCTTACCCGCGCTATTTTTAGCGCTGCTTTTCGGTGGCAAACGAACGATCCCACACCTCGTTGCCGCAGTTTGTGGAGCACTGTTTGCAGTTTTCGCAACTTGGCTCCATTTAGGAAGCATTGGAGTGGTGGTAGGTGGATTTTCCGGTGCCACACTAGGCTTCTGGTTACATCATGAATCTCTCCCACTTACGCTGTCGCGTTGAGGTCGGAGTTTCTGGAGTATAGTTTCACTACCAGGGGGCTCTTCACTAAGCCCGCTATCCCCTTTGCAAACGCGTCGGGGAATACTTTTCTCAAAATGTTTGCAGCACCGTTGACATCTGCGTTGATCTCCATTAGAAAATGGGGAATTTCGATTGTAGTGGAGTGTTGACGCTCGCTTTATTTGTCGGTGAAATTCTCATTGTCAAATATGTTGCATTGCCAGCTTCAACGCTCGTAGCCAATGGACTTCCGGCTCAAAGTCACTCTCTTCATATACAAGCCCGTTAAGGATCCCATGTTCATCCCGACCAGCGCCAATAATCCCTTACCCTTCAGGAAGTGTCATCGCCCATGAACAAATACACTGTAATAAATCAGCCTTTGATGATGTCCCGGTGAGATCAAAGCGCAGCAACTGTTCGCCGACACCTGCTAGATGAGAAGATGATTATCGACAAGCCTAGGAATCACGGTTGCTCCTTCTACATCAATGACCCGTGTCACCACGGAACCATATTGCCACCGCAAATCAACAACACTACCCACTGCCATGATAAACTCGCCATCAAAAACAATGGCGTCGAACTTGGTATTCGTTTGATCAATGATGTACCCGTTGGCACCAGTCAGCATCCACATGTGAATAAGCCCCTAGGATATATTCATATTACCAACTTGCACAGCTACTTGCTAACAACCTGCTCTTGTTGATCATTCTACGCACCATTTTCGACCCAGATATCGATGGAATTGACGTGTCAATTACTCCGATAATTTAACAAACGTCCCTATATGCATATTATTTGTAAATATAATAATTATTTTACGCCAAAAACACATGCTCATTATGCCATCTCAAATACTGATGAGAAGGCCTTTCTTCATCTCTGGCTGGAAATACGGCTAATTCCTTCCCATGCATGGCATAGTACTCTCGACCATTACCATAGTCCTCTTTAATGCGTTTGCTTACCTCGATCCGCATTTCTTCATTCACTGTCAGATAGCCCTTGTCAAACAAGGCATGTAAATCCTTCCTCAGTAACAATCCATTGCTTGTATTGTGTGGACCTTCTTCTGAATAGGGCTGAATATGGGCGGCATCCAATACTGGTAGTGTCTTTTCACCAGTTATCGCACACCGTCTTTGATACGCTTCAGTCACCAACACCCGAAAAGCACCTTGACCAATTCTTGGATAAATGGTGTAGCCTGATCCATAACGACTTTCTTCATCGTTTTCAAATATTCTATCAGTCATTAAACTATCATGTTTAATCCTTTGTAATCGTTGTTGTATCTTTTCATAGAGTTCCGTACCATAGGCTATATTGGTGTCATACGACTTGCCTTGCACAATATTCGGTTTCCAATCCCCTGGAACGGGGATCCAATCACGTTCTTCAAAGAAAAATGGATCCGTCAAGATAATGCAACCAATCATAGGATCTGGTTCGGTCAATCTATCCGTTTTTCGATATTTATGGATTGCATTGGAGAATCCAAAGAAATCACGGGTACCATTCTTTTTTCCAAAGGCTTCCCATGCCAAAGAAATAGGCAAAAAAGAATGGCGAATAAAGAAACCTCCTCCTGCAATGTAATCCAGAGGACTATGTAGCTTAAATAAGAATAAACCATTGGTATCTATTGCCTTAAAGGCCTGTCTACCACTTGGTTGCCAAAAGTTCACTTCATCCGGTCTCGTTTTGGATAAGTACTTAAACCAACTATTATCAGTGACACCAACAAACATTTTCATGAGATCACCCACAATATATCTATTGAATCATTCAGTTCGTAATTGCTATAACACATCAAATATATCACCCCTACCCCTTAAAATCCCACCATGGCACCGACGCTCGGCATGTGAATCCACGCCTCCAGCACTGGGCAATCCGTTTCCTTTTCAAGCGCCGTCACATACACCTGAAGCAGTGGCAAATAACGCCTCGCCTTCTACGTTACATATACCATCAAATGCTTCAACATTTATTAGCTATACTACTACTTCGTGCATATATTTTCCATACATACAGACAGACAGAGCTAGATAGCAATGATCGCTTCCAGCCCTGTCATACCATGTTTTTTCTACTTTTTCAATACGATTCAACACCGGATCCCACGCTTATATCCCTGACCTTGCCTGCTTGATTCCCTTAAAAATTCAATTGCGCCCGCGCTGACTCTGACATCATGTCAGGCGACCAGGGTGGGGTCCACACGACATCCACCTTGGCTATTTCCACACCTCCCGCTAGTGCGGCCGTCCACTCTACCGCTTGACTAATGTTGTCATGCGCAGGACAGCCTGGGGTAGTCATGGTCATTTCTATGTGCAACATTCCCAATTGCAATTCTTCTATCTTATAAATAAGCCCCAGATCGACCACATTAATTCCGATTTCAGGATCAAAAACTTCTTTTAATTTTTCACGCACTTCCACTAGATCAATCATGAACCCGCAACTCCTTGCGATTATTTTTAGGACTAATCACCATGATTAATTGCGTACAAAACACAAGTAAAGAACTGCCGATAAGCACACTACCGATCACCGTACCAGGCACCCACTTCACCACCGTAAATATCGTCAACAATACAAGCCCAGATAAAAATCCGATCAGCACAGGTTTGGTGCGATTGGGATGCAGTAAATCGGCAATCATCGGCGTTTTTTCCTTACCTACTTTTTTGCTAAAACGTTCATTCCAAATTAAAAAAGGTATGATTTTATACGAAAAGCCCATCACAGTGAAAGTAATCCAACCCAGCAAATAAAAGGTGACCACGACTTGCCAACCAGGCAATTGAAAGCTCACGCCTAATTGGATCAACAAGCCTAGCAATGTCACGCCACCTATATACGCAGCGATCATCACCGCGTGCATGGGTGCTTCTGTATTCTTACGCAGGCGCTTTTTCATGATTCCTTTAAGGTCAATCACGTGGTTGATAAATGTGATTACGCCTATCGTTCCGGCTATCCATAATAGGCCGCGAAGATTCAGCCAAACACCGGCAATCAGTCCCCATAGTGCCACATTGGCAAGTATCAGCGTAAATTTTTGGCGAGCAGTAGAGTAACCGTGTGATAGCGTGAACATCGGTAAGAGCTTAAAGCTGAACCCCATCACTAATAAGGTGAAAAATCCACCTGCTGCAAAAATAATATGAGAGAGCAGTAATGGCTGATATGCACCTGCCAAAAACCCCGCAAACTGCATGGATAGAATCAAAAGCAGGGCCAAGGTCACAGCAATCATCAGATACACGTGGGCACAAAGCACGAACCACTTCATCGCACCTGTAACTTTCGTTTTCGCTACTGACCAAACGATGATCACCGCATACACATAGATCGAGATGACGGCCATCGCGCCAAATATTACCA
>JAJZCJ010000141.1 GCA_021846145.1 Bacillota bacterium | reverse complement strand
CTAGCCAGCCGATTCCTTCCAGTATGCCTTCAGCTTACGAGAAGACGTTACCAGCTAATGCTACTTACAGTTTCAACCCTGCGAAAGCAAAACAACTGCTCAAACAAGCAGGTTATCCAAATGGATTTTCAACGACGATTTACACTGACAATTCTTCACCTGACGATGTTCGAATTTCAGAAGCAGTTCAGAACATGTTCAAAAATATCGGCGTGAACGCTCAAATTAACCAAACGTCTTGGGGCACTTTCTTGACGAATAACGAAACAGGCAAGCAAAGTATCTTTAAGTTAGCATGGATTGAAGATTTCCCGGATCCTTCTGACTTCTTAGATGTACTCTTCAATTCTAATCAAGCACCGGTTAATAACTCGACTAACTTTAGCAACAAGCAAGTAGATGCGCTGCTCAATAAGGGTGCATTAATGCCTGCTGGTACCGCGCGCAATAACGTGTACAAGCAAGCGCAAAACATCATTATGTCACAAGCACCGTGGATTCCGCTCTACTACCCTATCTATCCTGCCGCTGTGCAGCCATGGGTAAAAGGCTTCTACATGAATCCAAACCTTACGGATCCATTGCAATACATGTGGGTAGTGAAACACTAATTAGTACTTAAGGATTAGCAAATGGTTGTGCCGCGAAGGCGATTTTTTCGCGGCACAACTAATGAATTTTGGAGGTGTCGTTGTGGCTTCCTATATAGTCCGACGGATTTTGGGTGCGCTGGTCGTACTACTAGGTGTCTCGATCATCACATTTTTGATTGCTTATGCTGTACCTGCTGACCCTGCAAGAGCGATTGTCGGTCCGCATGCGCCGGAATACGTAGTGCTTCAGATTCGCAAACAGTTGGGACTAGACGAGCCATTACCTGTTCAATATTTGCATTTTCTTTGGAATTTGTTACATGGGAACCTTGGCACATCCTATGTGTTAAACCAATCGGTTAATTCCTTGATTGGGCAACGTATCGGAGCAACTGGATTACTCGCAGGGCTCGCCTTCGTGTTTGAATTAGTGATCGGCATTCCCATCGGTATTCTCACTGCGCTTCGTGATCGTAAGCTGACAGACCACATTTTAGGCACAGGTGCATTGATCGGAATTTCATTGCCAGTTTTCTTTGTGGGGCTGGAACTCATGTTTTGGGTAGGATTTAAATTAGGATGGTTGCCCATAGGCGGAACTGGTGGGATTGCTTTTGCCATTCTTCCCGCATTAACGTATGCTATTACAGGTGCTGCTTATTATGCCCGTTTATTAAAATCGTCAATGATAGATGTGTTAAATCAAGATTATATTCGAACCGCCAGAGCAAAAGGTGCAAGTCCGCTTCGAGTGGTCATGCGTCATGCACTGCGCAATGCATTGATTCCTGCCCTTACCTATGCAGGGACGGATGTGGCGATGTTATTAGGTGGCGTGGTGGTAATTGAAGATATTTTCGGGTATTCCGGAATTGGTCAGTTAGCGTTCCAAGCGATCGGCAACTTAGATGTACCACTGATTATGGGCACTGTTTTGTTTGCTACTTTTTTTGTGGTCATATTCAATTTGGTTGTCGATATTCTATATGGAATTATTGATCCACGTATCTCCTATTCATAACGTAAGTAGTTAACTTCACAGACACCAGACTGTTAGATTTTTAATCGATGGTCTGGTTTTGTACGTAGTAATTGGTTGGACATGTTAATTAGGTAAAGGGTTGGAGTGAGTTACTCCAACCTTTTTGTCTCTTATATTTCATCAGGATGTTCGATGCCTAAAATTTCTAGTGCCATGCGAATAGTAAGTCTCGTGGCGTCGGTAAGTTTCAGACGTAATTTGCGCAAAAAAGGATCGGCGTTTAGAATGGGCAATTCATGATAAGAGCGATTGAATGCTTGACTGATGTCCAGAACGTGTTTGGCGATCAGGGAAGGATCTGCTTCATCAATCGCACGTAATCGGATCTCTGAAAAATTTGTAATTGATTTAATCAATTCATGGGTAATGTCATCAATTTCTTCCCCACTAAAAAGTATGTCATCACTTGTCATGTCATTGGTCACCCACTCACCGGTGGAAGCGGCACCTTGAAGTAAGCCTGCTTTGCGCAGTACCGAACAGGCGCGCGCATGCGTGTATTGAACGTAGGGGCCTGTCTCTCCCTCGAAGGCGACTGCTTGCTCCAGAGAGAAATTGATGTCGTGAATGCGGTGAGTCTTCAAATCGTTAAAGATGACAGCGCCAACGCCAATCGCTTTCGCTGTGGCATCCGCATTCACAAGTCCTGGGTTCTTTTCCTCGATAATTTCCCTAGCACGTCTGACTGCCTCATCGAGCACATCTTGCAGCCGCACAATTTGCCCTTTGCGCGTCGACATTTTTTTGCCGTCCATTTTCATTAGACCAAAAGCGATGTGCTTGCAATCGTTGGCAAAAGAGTATCCCATGTGTCCCAATACTGAAAATAGTTGTTGGAAGTGTAACCTTTGCTCACCGCCCACCACGTACCACAAGCGCGTAGCCCCAAGTTCATGATAACGATACAAGGCTGCCGCTAAATCTCGGGTGGCATAAAGCGTGGCACCATCAGATTTGCGAATTAAGCACGGGGGCAAATTTTCTGCTTCTAAGAGCACTACTTCTGCCCCGTCACTTGTGGTCAACAGTTGTTTGTCACTTAGTTCACTCACCACGGCGGCCATTTTGTCATTGTAAAAACTTTCTCCTAATACATGCGTAAACTTGGTGCCGAGCATCGCGTAGGTGCGATTAAATTCTTCCATGCTTACGCTTACCATCCAGCGCCAAAGGTCAAGCGTGGCTTGATCGCCGTCTTCTAGTTTTCTAAAGGCTGCCCTACCTTCATCTTCAAGTGTAGGATTGGCTTCTGCCTCTTCATGAAAGCGTACATAAAGGACGTTCAGTTCTTGAATGGGGTGCTGCTTGATGGCCTCTACATCGCCATAACGATGGTATGCCACAATAATCTTGCCAAATTGTGTGCCCCAGTCTCCTAAGTGATTAATACGAAACACTTGGTAACCATCGGTTTCAAGCAAATTGGCTAGTGCCGTTCCAATAATGGTTGAACGTAAGTGACCCATGGAAAATGGTTTGGCTATATTAGGGGAGGAAAGATCAATCGCCACGGCCTTGTTATCACCGCGGTGGGAAGTGAAAAATTGTCGATCTTCTCCCATTTGCGTAAGCCAAAAGGCCAGTGCCTGCTTACGGTTTAGGTGAACATTAATGTATGGACCTACTGCCTCAACCTTGGCAATAAAAGGTTCATGCGCGAGCGCAGGAGCTAGTTCGGAAGCAATTGCCTGTGGTGATTTGCGCAAAGACTTTGCCAATTGAAAACATGGGAAGGCAAGATCCCCGAGTTGCTTGTCTGGGGGGATTTCTATCCAACCTACTAATGTGGTTATGTCAATGGCTACGTGTCGTGATAACGCCGAAGCCAATGCTTCTTTGAAAAATTGCATGGGTATCTGCCTTTCCATAGTTATGATATTCTTTGATTATAGTCGACAACTGGTCGCGCTTCAATTTTCCTGATTCATGACAACCTTTTTGCTCCTGTGATATACTTTAATTAATGCCGTTCCCTCAATTCTTGGCAGTTATTAAGGAGGGATTCTCGTGGATGAACGAGTGCTGCAACAAAAAGTGGTGCCACTTCGTCAAGATGCTGAATTCTTTTTCCAACGAGGGGTACAATTTTTAAATCGTTCGGATTTGCCGCGAGCATTGCGATCATTTCGCAGGGCGGTAGAGTGCGAACCTTTAAATGCCGTCAATCATTGTAACCTTGCGGGTGTACTCTCGGAACTGGGCGATTTTGAAGAATCAAATCAAATTTTACAAAATGTACTCAATGATATTGCTCCGGATATGGCGGAGTGTTATTTCTATATGGCCAATAATTATGCCAACCTTGGGGAATATGAGCTTGCTGAAGCGCAAGTGGTGAAATACCTCGAAGTCGATCCGACAGGCGAATTTGCAGGTGACGCAGATGAAATGCTCGACTTGCTGATTCATGAATATGGTGGAGGAGAAATTTTACGAGCCAGTCGCAAGCGCCAAATTGAAAACACTCGCTCTAAAGATAGACCGCGCAGCTTGCTTGAAGAAGGTAAATTTCACGAGGCGGTTCATGTGCTAGAGCAGGAACTTGCAAAAGATGAGCAGGCCATTGCGCCTCGAAATAACTTGTCATTGGCGAAATATTATTTGGGTCATATTGATGAAGCGACGGAGTATGCACATCAAGTACTGGAGATTGATCCGACCAATATTCATGCGCTGTGTAATTTGGCGGTCTTTGCAAGGTATCGCGGTAAAGAACAAGATGAATACAAGCAATTGGTGGGGCTATTAAAGAAGATTCATCCCTTGCAATTTGATCACGGATTTAAGCTGGCCACGACCTTAGGGATTTTGGGAGAACACAAGGCGGCTTATCAAATATTCTTGCAGCTGATTGAGTTTGGAGATCGCCATGATCCTACGCTTTATTTTGCGCTAGCAGTTGCTGACGTCAACTTAAATCGGTTTAAACAAGCGAAGCAATGGCTGTTGGAAGTTCAAGCACTAGACCCTGATAGTGGCATTGCAGCGTATTATCTTCAGGAAGTGGAACAATCCATCATCAACAATTCACCAATATTCCTTAGTTATAGCTATCAGTTGCCGTTTCATTTGCGGACACAAGAATCAGTTCCTGCGCAGAATAAATCACGATTCACCAAAGCGGGTGCGTGGATGAGCGATCCCGGTGTGCGATCGTCGTTGTATTTTGCGTTAATGCGCGGCTATCGCCAAACCAAGCGGGAAGCGTTACAGGCGTTTTCGATTTTGCGGGACGAAGAGACTAGACATGTTTTGCGTGAATTTGTGCAAGATCATCGGCAAGCTGAGGATTTGATCTGGAACGCGCTGTTTGTACTACAATTGTTTCCTGAGAGTGGCTTTATTCAGGTATGGGTAAAGGATCAATTGGTCACGTTACACTTGCCACTTCGAGATGATCGTCTTTTTTCTTGGGATACGACACTGTATGCTATTTACCAAACTGTGAGAGAGCGATTAACTGCACAGGAGCCGGAACTTATCGACTTGGTTTATGAAATTTGGATGCGTTTTTTACAAAATTCGTTTTCTGAACCGCCCAAAATCATCAAACGCAATGTGTGGGCCGCAGCACTTGAGTATGTCGTGCGGCGCACAGCAGGAAGAACAGAGCCACAAGCAGTACTGTCGAAAACGTACGAGGTGTCAACAAAAGCACTTGCTAAGGCGGCACACGCCATCATGTTATCCCAGTAAGGTGATGAAATGGATTATGTTATAATTGGCACGGCAGGTCACATTGACCACGGGAAAACAGCGTTGATCAAAGCGCTAACAGGCACGGACACAGACCGCTTTAAAGAAGAGAAAGTGCGGGGCATCTCCATTGATATTGGATTTGCCCCGTTTGTCCTATCAGATGGTAGGCGCATCGGCATTGTTGATGTTCCAGGACACGAGCGTTTTATTCGCAATATGCTGGCAGGAGCTGGCGGTGTGGACTTTATTTTGTTAGTGGTGGATGCTCGTGAAGGCGTGATGCCACAAACTCGGGAACACTTAGCCATCATGTCACTACTTAACGTTTCACACGGTCTGATTGTGATCACAAAGATGGATTTGGTGGATGAGGAGTGGCTTAATTTTGTTCACCAAGAGGTGAGACAGGAACTGGCAGATAGCTTCTTAGCGAACGCACCGATGATTGACGTGTCTTCTGTTACCGGACAGGGCATCGATTTGCTTAAGCGCACTATTGAGAACGTGTTGCCAGAGATTCCACGCAAATCTTCGCAAGGCGCTTTTCGCTTGCCAATTGATCGCGCATTTGTGGTGCAAGGCATTGGCACGGTGATCACTGGTACGGTGTGGAGAGGCAAGGTGCAAATTGGGGATACACTGTCTTTATTGCCGGGGGATGAGACGGTGCGCGTGCGTTCGATACAAGTTCACGGGGACAATAACGAGGTCGCCTACGCCGGACAAAGGGCTGCGATCGCGTTAGTAGGCATGCGCGGGGAAGTTCACCGTGGGATGACATTAAGCACCTCAGGGGTGTACAGCACCACTCGTTTGGTAGACGTCCGCATACAGGTTCTGAAAGACGCTGCGCGCAGCGTGAAGCACCGCGAGCGAATTCGTTGTTATCTTGGCACCCAAGAGGTGTTGGGAAGGGTGCTTTTGCTTCGCCAGCTTGAAATCAATCCGGGCGATGAGGCGGTGGCGCAACTGTTGTTGGAGTCAGATGTGGTGGCAGAAGCTCGCGATCATTGTGTGATCAGAACCTACTCGCCAATGCACACGATCGCAGGTGGTACGATTATTGATCCACATCCCACCCGATTGTATCGTAGGAATAAAACGAGCATTGTAGAAAACCTCCTCAAAAAAGAGCAGGGATCGCTAGGGGAGCGCATACTTGCTGTGTTGACTCAGAAGCGCGGCCTAGCAGTCAGTGAGCTTTCCTTTATGCTGGGAGAGACTGAAGCCGCCATTCAAACTGAGTTGCAACACTTATTGGATGATGGTCAACTGATCAGAGGTAAGCCGCGGCAAGAGTTAATTCCCATGCAGTTGATAGAGGCATGGTCAGCGCAAGTGCTTGCCGCATTGGCAGCCTATTTTCACAAAAATCCTTATGATTTGTGGGTTCCTAAATCAGTGCTTAGTGCAGATTTGAAAGCGTCAGGAATTGAGCCGAAGTGGTTGGAACCATTGCTCGTGCGTGTTCACGAACAACGGCCTTTGATTGCGCAAGTGGAGCGCGTGCGATTTGCGAATCGAGAAATTGCCCTTACGAACGAGGAACAAAAAGTGCGCGATCAGGTATGGCAATTATTGCAGGAGAGTCCTTTTGCTCCGCCTGGAACTGCTGAACTGGAGCAACTCTTGCATCTGCAAGGGAAAGAAAAAGCAATTAAAACTACGCTCCATGTATTGGTACAAGAGGACCGGATTATCGCCATTAATCCAGACGTATACATGGTCAAAACGGCCATTTTAGATGCGGCAAAGACAGCAAGTACACTTTTTGCGGAAAAGGGAGCATTTAGTTTGGCGGATTTTCGAGATACACTTGCTACAAGTCGCAAATATGCGGTAGCCATGCTAGAGTACTTTGACCGCCAAAAGTGGACACGACGAACGGGAGAGGTTCGAGAATGGCTGAAAAAATAACTAGGAAAGTAGAGGAAAATTCGTTGTTATCAACCTATCATGTACCCATATGTCAACATCCTGTTAAAGGCTCCGTGCGTGTGCCAGGGTCAAAATCGATGACGAATCGGGCACTCCCGATTGCGGCCTTGGCACGTGGTACTACCGTGTTACATGGCGCATTGTTTTCTGATGACAGCAGGTATTTTATTGAATCTTTACGTCGACTTGGTTATCAAGTGGACACAGATGAACCTCATCATCAAATCGCGATCACAGGGGCAGGCGTGACGCCGCTGTCCCATCTGACGGGCATTGATTTATTTGTGGGAAATTCAGGAACTAGCGCTCGGTTTTTGGCTGCTTTTGTCAGTTTGGGCGAAGGCAGGTATCGCATTGATGGGATTTCGCGTATGCGGGAACGGCCGATTGCCGCGCTACTTCATGCGCTTCACCAAGTGGGAATTTCCGCGATTGATGAATATCACACGGGCTGTCCGCCTATTTTAATTGAAGCAAATGGATTTCCCGGGGGTGTGATTTCGATTCACGGGATGGAAAGCAGTCAGTACGTATCTGGATTGTTGCTTGCGGCACCGTATGCACAGGGGCCGATTGATCTTTACGTCGAAGGCACACTGGTTTCCGCGCCCTACGTCACGATGACGGTAGAAATGATGCGGCAATTTGGAGCAAATGTCACCGCGACTGACGGTCACTATCATATAGAACCAAGTGAATATGATGCGAAAAGGGAATTTCATATTGAGCCAGATGCTTCTAGTGCGTCCTATTTTTTAGCTGCTGCTGCAGTTTGTGGTGGA
>JAJZCJ010000140.1 GCA_021846145.1 Bacillota bacterium | reverse complement strand
TTCCATTCCTTTATAGACAGATTAGGCAAAGTGCTAATGATGCCCGTTTCCGAATTAACGAGACCGGGCAGTGCCAAACCGATACCGATCAGTCCGTGTGGGCTTTTCGGTGTCGCTGTGATGGCGGACTTTATTTCTTCGATGATGGTGCTCAACCAGCTATCTTGCAGTTCAGAAGAAAATTTCGGCAAATCTGCTTCCTTTTTAAAAGCTACATCCCCTCGGGTATTGCATACAACTGTTCTTACGATGTCCATTTCCACGTCTATTCCGATAGCATAGGCACTATTTGCATTAAAACGCAGCAGCATCGGTTTACGGCCACCTGTCGATGAACCGTAGCCAATTTCCTGTACCCATTTTTCGCTGATTAATTCATCCACAATGTACGAAACAGTGGCTTTATTCAATCCGGTCATTTGTGCAATGTCAATTCGTGATGTTGTTCTTTGATCGCGGATAAATTGTAAAACCGTTGCGCGGTTGATCCTTCGCATCGCAGGCGCATCAATATTAAGCCTCAACAGGAATCACCTCGCTAAAATCTCCAACGACACACGGCATCGTAGATGGTATGATAAACTCTAGAACAATGTACCATGGATTCTGATCGATCACCATGGAAGTGGTGAGATGGCATTGACTGGGAGGATATTGGATGTCACTATACCGGAAATTGAGCTTGTTATTTATTGCTATCGTCATGTTGGTGCTCGGTTCTACCCTTACTGTGGTATACACACAGAGTCGCGCCATGATGGTCACTCAGGCGAAGCAAAAGACGGTGCTCCTTATCCATACAATCAACTCCGCCCTTGAAGCGGGGATTCCGGATTACAATTTTGAAGCAATCTTACTTCATTTAAGCGCGCAAAATTCCAATATTCAATCGTTTAGCATTTATAAATTAAATGGATACTTCTATGATATCGCATCTACCGATCCTAGCAAAATTGGTTCGCTTGCTCCCAAAAATGAACAATTGCTAATGAGCCAAGGGAGAACAGAATCTACCATGAACAACAACATCCTTCACATTATTGCACCTGTGCTCATTAACGGCGTCACCATTTACAGCGCAGATGTAAATTACTCGCTAAAAAACGACCTAGCGTCCACCGCAAAATTATTTGTGCAGTTTTTGATTGTGGGTATCGTGGCGATTGCGTTGGCCGCTTTGGCATTGTGGGGATTTAGTAAGCGCATTCTTTCTAGGCCTTTGTTCATGATCACAACGGCTGCAAATGACATCGCCGGTGGCCGATTTCAAGTGGATTTAGGGAAATTAGATCAACGCAAAGACGAGATGGGTATGTTAGCAAGAAGCTTTATGCGGATGGCCAATAATTTAAGGGACGTGATTGCCGGTATTTCTGAGACTTCTGACAACCTGCAGCGGTCGTTTCAAGAATTAGTCACCAGTGGTGATTCCACCGTACAAGGGGCGCTGCACGTGACCAGTGTGATGGAGCATTTGCGACGGACAGTAAATGAGCAACTGGGGTATGCACAGGCATTGACTGATTTGTCTTTACGGTTACAGCATCGGATAAATAGCGACGCAGGGTCGGAAATTCAACTAGTGGACGCTGTAGAGCGAGATTTAGAAGAGTTGACCAAATTAGCAGATCAGTTACAGATACGATCAAGTGAACTATCTGCAGGATTGAACACTATTCTAGCTACTGCGGATGGTCAACTTTCTTGGATACAGGAAACCAATCGCTCCACCGCGAAATTGGAAGCATTGGCCGCGGAACTTCGTGAACTGACTTCTATCTTTGATTTGATGTAATCAGTATACGACTCAGGTCCATTTTGCTGACCACAGCTTCATCTCTTTTAAAATCTGATGCAGATCCTGACCTTTAGGTGTCAACGTATACTCGACAGTGACAGGGACTGTAGGGAAAGCATGGCGTTCCAGAATTCCGTGTCTATCTAAGTGACGAAGTGTGTCTGAAAGGGATTTTGGACTCACATTATGAATCTTGCGCTGTAATTCGCCAAACCGTTTTGTACCCTCAAAGAGTTCGCGCAACACCAAAAAAGACCATTTTCCTCCAATTACCTCAAGTGTTTTCTCAATGGCGCATTGAATTTCTACTGGATTTTTGGGGATGTAATTATTAACATCCTTAGTTTCTGGTTGTGACATTTATCGATCCCTCGCTAATTTTATCTAGTTACCTAAAGGTTAGTATATATTGAATATGAAACAATATCAAAATAAATTCACTACTTCATTTTATGGAAAAAGTATATTATGGTTAGTCTTGTGGATGTGATTTATCCCAATATACATAGTAGGAGTGATAGTGTTGGAATACAGGCGGTTAGGAAAGAGCGGAATTAAAGTTTCGGAAATTGCACTTGGCAGTTGGTTAACCTATGGTACCGTGACTGAAAAAGAACAATCCAAACGCACTGTTCAACAAGCTTATGATCTTGGCATCAATCACTTTGATTGCGCCAATGTGTACGGATCTGTTCCACACGGGGCAGAAATAGTTTTGGGTGAGGCGTTAGCAGACTATCCGCGTGACAGTTATGTGTTGACCACGAAAGCCTTTTGGCCGGTTGGCAGTGGTGTCAATCAACGGGGACTTAGTCGTAAACACATTTTCAACGAGGTGGAAACAAGCCTCAAATCGTTGAATGTGGATTATGTTGATATTTTTTATTGTCATCGCTACGATCCGGATACGGATCTTGAGGAGACGCTGCGCGCAGTGGATGATTTGGTGGCGCAAGGCAAGGTGCTCTACGCGGGCATCAGTGAATGGCCTGCCGATCGCATTGCGGCAGGGGTGCAATTGCAAAAAGAACTGCATCTGCACAAGTTTGCGGCTAGTCAACCTGTTTACAACATGTTCAATCGCTACATTGAGCCGGCGGTGGTACCTATTTGCGAGGAGGCCGGAATTGGTCAAGTAGTGTTTTCGCCGCTTGCACAAGGGGTCTTAACAGGGAAATACAAGAAGGGTCAGGCGGTGCCAGCAGGTTCTAGAGCAGCTACTGAAGAAGTAAAAAACTTTGTGCAAAAGTATTTAACCGATCAATATTTGACGAAGGTGGAACAATTGCAGGACATCGCAAACGAGCTGGACATCACGCTTTCGCAACTGGCGTTAGCATGGATTCTCCGTTTGCCAGGCATTAGCAGTGCGCTAATTGGTGCTACACGACCAGAGCAAGTGGTGGAAAATTCAAGAGCTTCTGGTCTCAAGCTCAACGAAGAGACGCTTGCACGCATCGAAGGAGTGCTTAATAGTTGAAAAAAGTTGTGGTTACCGGGGGAAGTGGACTTTTGGGTCCGTGGGTTATCCGCGAGTTCCTCGAACACGGATACGATGTGTTAAATGCAGATACTAGACCACTTGCAGAACCGTTATGTCCCACTTGGATTACAGATTTGACTAACTTAGGCGAGGCCTATGGAGTGCTCGAAGGTGCTGATGCGATGGTGCATTTAGCAGCTATTCCTGCCGCTTACTTGAGACCCAACGAAGTGACATTTAGTAACAATGTATTATCTACGTACAATATGCTTGAAGCGGCTTCATCGCTAGGAATCAAAAAAGCAGTCATTACGTCTAGCGAGTCGTCTTATGGTATTGTTTTTGCTGTTCATCGACTTGCGCCCCAATATGTGCCGATCGATGAGAGTCATCCGCAATTACCACAGGACAGTTACGGACTTTCTAAAATTGTCAACGAGCAAACTGCAGAAATGTTTTATCATAAGTCTGGCATACAGGTGGTCTCGTTCCGTCTTGGAAACGTAATTTCACCCTCTATGTATGAAAATTTCCCAAACTTTATCCATACTCCCGCAGAGAGAGCGCGAATTCTTTGGAGCTACATTGATACAAGGGATGCGGCAAGTGCCTATCGATTAGCTGTTGAAGCGGAGGGGCTTGGCGCTGTGGCGATTAATATTGCGGCAGACGACACGAGCATGGATATCAAGAGCCGCGACTTGATGGCAGATAGCTATCCGGAGGTCACTGATTTTAGACAGTCATTAGAAGGATATGAAACGCTTTTGAGCAATGATATGGCAAAACGCTTGTTGGGATGGCAACCAGTGCATCGTTGGCGGGATTATGTTAAGTTTTAAATAGGCGCATGTGTTTGAGTTTACTATGGAAAATCGCGCTTGCTGGGGGATCTATTCTCAAGCATGCGCGGTTTTTGTGTAGTTTTTGTGAAATGGTCAGTAATGCAGGAGGTGGGTTTACTCATTATCGCAATTATTCTTACCATGTTGATCTTGGGATTAATATTAGGGTTTGTCGGTGCTGGGGGATCGGGATTCATCATTGCTGTACTGACGACGGGGTTTAGCATTTCCATTCACACGGCACTTGGCACTTCGCTTGCTGCGATGGTGTTTTCCACGATTTCGGGTGCGATCAGTCACTATCGGGAAGGAAATGTGCAGATCAAAGTAGGGATTGTCGTAGGTCTCTTCGGGGCGATAGGCGCATTGATAGGTACGAAGATTGCCTCTCATATTGCACCACACGAGCTTACGATCATGACGGCCATGATTTTGTTTTTGTCAGGAATCATGCTCTGGGGTAGAATGTTTGTAGTCAATAAGGACACAATGCCTAAGGATTGGCCGATGGCGAAAAGGAATAAGACATACTGGGTGGCCGCCGGACTCATTGGTGTGGTGACAGGCGGGTTGTCTGGAACATTTGGCATCGGTTCCACTCCTTTTATTCAAATGGGTCTTCTCACTTTGTTAGGGCTATCTGTCCGTGGTGCGGCGGGAACTACCATGTTGATCATTATTCCGATTGCGCTGTCAGGCGCAATTAGTGACCTCTCTGCCGGGGTCATTGACCTGCATTTGTTAGCAGAAGTCGTCATTGGAACCATGGTTGGTACCTATTTTGGTGCTAAATTCACCAAAAGAGTACCGTCAGTGGTGCTGCGCACCTCGCTCATGATTCTTCCTTTTATTGCGGGAACCATATTATTATTGTAGAAAGACGGTGTCACCAGCGTGTCAGAGTCAGAAGTTCGCGTAAGATTTGCACCTAGTCCAACCGGCTCACTGCATATTGGCGGAGCGCGGACAGCTTATTTTAACTGGTTATTTGCGAGGCAACATCAAGGGAAATTTATATTGCGCATTGATGATACAGATGCTGCTCGTTCAACGGAAGCGTCTGCCGCAGAGATTATCGATGGGCTGCAGTGGCTGGGTCTGGACCATGATGAGGGACCTGATGTGGGAGGGGCATATGGGCCTTATCGGCAGTCTGAACGGTATGAACTGTATCGCAAGCAGTTGCAGATGCTTCAAGTAACAGACAAAGTCTATCCGTGCTTTTGTTCTCAGGCACAATTAGCAGAAGATCGGCAATTGGCACAAGCGGCTGGTGTTGCCCCTAGGTATACTGGCAGATGCAGGAACTTGTCTCGTGCGGAGATCGACGATAAGCGGGCAAGTGGCCTTCATCCAGTGTATCGCCTGCGTGTGGTGGGGGAAGTCGATACGGTGGTCGTGCAAGACGAGATTCACGGTGAGGTGGCATTTTCGGGGACAGAAGTAGATGATTTTATTATTTGGAAAGCAGATGATCATCCGACTTATCACTTTGCCAGTTGCGTGGATGATATGGAAATGAAAATCACGCACATCATCCGTGCAGAGGAGCATCTATCGAATACGCCGCGGCACGTCATGCTTTTTCGGGCAATGGGATATGAACCGCCGCGCTTTGCTCATGTACCGATGATCCTTTCGCCTGATCGCGCGAAACTTTCTAAACGCCACGGCGCAACGAGTGTACAGGAGTTTCGGGAAGACGGGTTTCTACCTGAGGCGCTGCTCAATGGGATACTGTTATTGGGGTTTTCGCCAGGCAACGATCAGGAAGTGGTGACTCGCGAGGAGGCCATCAAGTTATTTGATTTGATGCGAGTCTCTCATCATAGTGCCATGTATGATCTGAAAAAAATGGAGTGGCTAAACACTCATTATATGAAATCATTGCCGATCAGCGATCTGTTTGACAGGTTGTGGGGACGCTTGGTGGAAGGAATGGGACTCGATGGGACAATGGAACGGGAGCAGGTTGCATGGGTCATGGATCTGCTTCGTGCCAATCGGGAACGATCAAGAAATCTGGTTGATTTGGTAGACACAGTGCGAATTTATTTTCAACCTATTCAAGAATATGACATGACAGGCGTGAAAAAACATTTTCATGAAGCTGCTGCGAGCCGATTGTTGGAGGCGGCCGATGCGCTCACTTTCGTAGAACCGTTTATTATGCCGCGGATTGAAGCAGTATATCGAGTGTTGATGGTCAAAATGAACATTAAGGGTGGTGACTTGATTCACCCGACTCGGCTGGCCATCAGCGGGAAGACTGTTGGACCCTCGCTTTTTGAATTAATGCAGCTTGTCGGGCGCGCTGAATGCATGTTGCGTATGCAAAACGCTGCACGATGGATCACGAATCAGGACAGCACAAAAAGTTGACAGACCTTATGAAAAACTGTTATAGTAAACGACGCAAAAGCTTTTGCCGGATGGTGTAATGGTAGCACAACTGTCTCTGAATCAGTTAGCCTAGGTTCGAGCCCTGGTCCGGCAGTACGGCCCTATCGTCTAAGGGTTAGGACATCGCCCTCTCAAGGCGGAAATCGGGGTTCAAATCCCCGTAGGGTCACCACACTTTTTCACACTATATACGGGTCATTAGCTCAATTGGTAGAGCATCCGACTCTTAATCGGCAGGTTGCAGGTTCGATTCCCGCATGGCCCACTTCGAAAACCGCGTAGATACGCGGTTTTTTTATTAATATCAATGGAATAAACTGCTGGTAAAGCATATAATTAAAATCGAATACAGATATGGTGGTGAGTATTAATTATGATGGGCATAGCGTTTGTGACGGGAAAATATCAATTGACAGTACCAAAGGAAATCAGGGAGGCGCTTCATTTAGAGGGCGGTGACAAAATTTTATTTCGATTGGATAAAAACGGCGAAACAACGATTCGCGTATTGAAAAGTGTTTCCGTGGATGATTTAGCTGGTTCGCTTGCGAAAGCGGCTAATCAACCGATTGAGTATATCCCCATCGATCAAGCGAGACAAATGGCAAGTGATGAATTGGCGGAAAAAGATAAAGCGGAAATGGAACAGGGGAGTGATTCACAGTGAAAAATGTGTATCTGGATGCTAATGTCATTCTCAGGTTTCTGTTAGGTGATCACCCTGAATTATTCGCAAAGTCAAAGGCAATTTTTAAAATGGCAGAGCGCAATGAGATTCGTCTACTGGTCGAACCTGTGATTTTGGCCGAGTGTTGTTTCGTTCTACGTGGAAAAATGTATGCGGATCGTTTCTCGTCTAAGCAGTTGATCGCGGACGCGCTGACACGAGTGTTATACCTGTCGGGCGTAGAAACAGAAAATCAAGTAATGTTGACAGAAGCGCTAGAAGCCTATGCGGATCATCATGTGGATTTTGCGGATGCTTACCTGGCTGTGCTCGCTCGGAATCAAGCACGCAGCGTGGCCACCTTCGATCAAGACTTTCGTCGGTTGGATGTAGACATACTGATTCCAGCGGATGTGTCATAGTCACCGCATTTAGTATGCAGAAAGGATGAGTGATATGTCAAAACCTAAAACAGATCGGACAGAAACTTACACTTATGAGGACTATCTCACATGGGACGGGTCAGAACGCTGGGAACTCATTGATGGTGTGCCATACTTGATGGCAAGTCCGACCGCCGAGCACCAAGAGATATCCCTAGCGTTGGAATTTGCATTACAAACGCAAATGAGGGATAGCAAATGTCGTCTCTATCACGCGCCTATGGATTTGCGGTTTGACGAAACAGTGGCCACTAAGAACACGGTACAACCTGACATTTTTATCATGTGTGGAGAGTACAAAAGAGGTGTCAGCATAGTTGGTGTTCCAAAATTAATTATAGAAATTTTGTCACCATCCACCGCTGCCCATGATCTCATCCGCAAACTACACTTGTACCAACGAGCAGGGGTACAGGAATATTGGGTGGTGAATCCGGAAGAGAAAAATATCAACGTTTATCTGCATGATGGGACAAT
>JAJZCJ010000139.1 GCA_021846145.1 Bacillota bacterium | reverse complement strand
CACATTCGCATGGTGGACATTTTCCCGTTTCCGATTAAAGTGGGCGATCACGTGGAGAATCCCAATATCACACGCACCATTACAGCGAAAGCGTGGCGAGAACACAAGTATTACGCGACAGAAGGCGGTCCCTCACTTTTTGGCATGCCGTATTATACCGTTGCTAATCCGCTCATCTGGGAGGACGAATTTGCGGGCGTGATCAACATTGTGATGCCTATTTCCCATACTCAGGACTTAAAACAAGGGGTGAATAATCTCGACGATCAAATTCAGGTTTTGAATACCCTCTCCAGTGACATGGCGGCAGCAGGTACTACATTTGCGCAGAGTGTGGACTTGATCGCTGCGGCGATGAATGAACTTAATGAAAATGCCAAAGCGTTAGTCGAAATCAACAATCTGGTCGGCGAGGTGGCCGCACAGACCAATTTGCTTGGTTTGAATGCCGCCATTGAAGCGGCGAGAGCCGGGGATATGGGGCGCGGTTTCGGTGTCGTCGCCGATGAAATCCGGCGTTTATCCCAAACCGTAAAGGATTCGTCCACACGAGTTCGCGAGAAGGTGGCAGAAATCACAAGTAAGATCAGTCACATTCAGGAGTCTGTGATAGAGAGTATGTCGGCAAGCGAAGAGCAGGCGGCTCAATTAGAAGAGTTGTCGGCTACGGTCACGCACGTGAAAGATACCACCCAGGCGTTGAAAAAATTGTGTTGATGATCCTAGCAAGGGTTAAATGATGAGATAGAGCATACCATCGCGTGTGATGCCTGTACGGTGTTTCCGTAGTTCATCGACACTGTCGCACTTCATCACACGTCCGAGCAGATAATCCGCGTAGGCTTGCGCGTAAGGGTTATCCGTTATGATCTCTTCCGCCAGCGATCCGGGCAGCCGTACAGGTTCCTCGGCCATCACCTTGGCGATGTCCACCAGACCCACATCAAATAGTTTGTGGGCATGCTTAGCCGCATCGTAAAGTCGCAGCGCCTCATCGAACCTTTCCGGCGGCACAATTAGGTAAAAACGCTGCGTGTGTAGGTAGCCTTCAATCGCCTTTTGCCATGTCATTGAGCCCACTCCCCGTCAAGGAGCGTGGGCGACTATACAGAGTTACACGACATAATTACACCACTTGGCGGGACATCGTTTTTTTCTTTGTTCTTCTGATCAATTTGTTCAGATGATATACGATGATCACAAATACAGCCATCATCCCCATGTACGTGGCGATGACTTTGAGAACATTTGCTTGCCTGCCGTTGAATCGAAACCCGTCTCCGGAAAATTGAAAATTGTTGGGGTCACCTTGGGAATGGTGCCGGGATGGAAAGAAATCTTGATGGTTGGATGGGAATCCATCGCCATGCGCTGCCCCGTCAAATTGCCCACCATCGTGTCCGTGCATGTTTTGCGCGTTGATGCCGAATACGGACGTGACGCCCGACAGTTGATCCACAAAACCTGATTGATTCATTTGGAATAGGCCAAATAGGAGGATCAGGAGGGTCAGCGCCCTGGCTCCATAACGGACCCATGACTTACGTGGTCGATAGTGCCAGATCTTGTTCCACACATTTAGAATCCACTGCCAGTGTAGACCAACATGAATTCCCACGATCATTAAAACGAAATAGGAGACGGAAATATGGGTGATACGAAACCATTCTTGATCGGCAATATGGATAGTTGGAAACACCACTTGGGATATGAGCACACCGCTGATGATGACAAAGGTCATGGAAATGAGTAACAGCAGATTCAGCGCATACACGCCCCTAGTTCTCCAGGGCAACTTCCGATTAAATAACCTGCGAGTGATTCTGAATACCCAAGGCGCGCTTAGTAGGATATGGGTGAAGTACATGACGGCAAAGACAAGCCCGACAATTTCGTGGAAGGGTTGCCCGCCCAAAACATGTGTATTAAAAAACAGCACAAACAATAAAGCCATCAGTAGATCTAAGGCGATTTTGATATAATGAATCCTTCTCAATTTACCTGCTCCTTCATGTTCACTCGAACATTTCCTTATTCCCTTGTACCCATGCCACGTAAAATCTGAGGCTTATTTGAAAGTTAGCGGAAGGAACTGAAAGTTTGCTGTAAAATCATGATTAAGGGGTCTCTGGAAAAGGGACATATGCCAAATTGTCATCTTGGGGAAGCTCAGATCACTATCGCTTCCGAATACAGGTGGATCCTGAATTTCGTGACCTTTTCGAGCCATTACGCGCACGAGTTTCATGAGCAAAATTCAATTACCTTGATGTTTCTGACTAGTTTAGTGTAAGTCATCCTATTTTACCTTGCCGCTTGGGACAGTTTTAGCGTTCATAATGTCTGTGACGGCGCTGAGTTTTCCGGAATTCATCATTTTGCGTAAAGTGATCAAGCCCAAATTGATCGGAATTTATATCACGATCGTCAGCTTGTCGCTCATCGCTGTCGGCTGTATTTTCAATCTTGTGCTTGTTTAGACACATTTTATTCACCTATAAAACTATAAAACTAGAAATGTAGTTTTATACGGGGAGGTATATAAGGTATCTATGCCATCCTAGTGGGGTTACGCCTTGTAATATTGAATTGGCTGGTAATTAGCGCAGTGCGGGGTGTTGAACTCGCGGACTCAACGCTTCAATATACCCCCCCAGCGCGACGGTGTGCGCTGAGGGTAAGGGCGTGTTCGGCGATCGTTGATGATGGTAAGTTACATTTTTGCGGCGTTACCTTTTACTTTCATTGATGGTGAGTCATTGTGACTTTGGCTAGAACTCCATTTTGGAGCGTTCAATAGTTCCTTGCCTTTTCTGAAGCGGATGTATCCGTCAATACCGATGAGACCCGCATAGCGTGGGAACTTCATCAGGATTAGGTCAGTCCAAATGTAGCCGAAGTTATTGAATGATCCGGCGGTGATGTATTGAAGGTTCATAAAGACGGCGACGAGCGCGGACCAGAAGACTTGGAACCCGAGAATAAGGAATAGACCAACAAAGAATTCAAGAAACACGACGAGAAAGTCAGTCAATCCACTCATCGGAATGAACAAATTGTTGGCAATCCAAGCGTATAACTGGTTCAACCCTAGTGGGTCAAAGCGTTTGACGGTTGGTCCAACGAGGTTGGCGACAAGGCCGTGAATCAATCCGGCCGCATCGGCTTTGCCGTCGCTGAGCCAAGAGAACTTCTCTATACCCGCGTTGAGCCATGCCCATCCAAAAATAATGCGACTGATTGTGAATATAATCACAAAAATGGCGTTAATCCAACTTTTCTTCATTTCTGCGCCTACTGCGCTTAAATACGCTCCCATTGATAAAACCTCCTGAATGAATGAAGTAAACGATCGCCGATAGATGTGTTTCCATTAAATAATCAATGAATCATTTCTAAATTTTATAATAAACTCACGATATTTAATGCGAAAGATCCGATAAGACTTGCCGCTTGTCGCCGAATTGGCTATACAAAAATCAGTTATATATGAAGATGAAAATTATCTTATAAGTGGTTGACAAATTTTTTCTACTAGATCTAGTAGTCTTTGTGTACTAGACCTTACGTGTTGTTCTACGAAGCTTAGTGGCATTAGTGGCACAGGAAAACGGTCGCACGAGAGGGGTTAGGTACGTCACATTCCAATTCTAAAAACGCATGTTCGTTATTTTTCTCATAATAGTTATATTGATTTAACACTGATAAATGGTACGATTACAATTAATTGATATAATCTTTTTACAAATATCGTTATATTTTTTAAAAACTACATACACAAGTTGTTTCCCAGCGGTGATAACACAAAAAAGGGGGTCATTACCTTGGGTGTTGTTGTTGACATGTGGAAAAAAAGCTTAGTCACGCGTGTCACATTTGCGATTGTGGCAGTATTAGTAGTGATCGTTGTCAATGTGGCGTTGAGCTTTGTGTATAATCAACAAATTATTTCGAGTGCTACTTCTTTTCGTACTAAAGTGCTCACTTTTGGGCGCGACGTAAGTGATCTGATTGATAATGGGTTCTATCAGATGGACGGTCAGGCCAATGTCTGGATTGCAGGAGAAGCTATTTCAGGATACCGAAGTCTCGCCAGTAGCACGTTACCTGTGGTTTCGCAGTTAGTCACCCTTATTGGCAACGCCGTCATATTTTTGGTCAGCATTTTATTACTCATTTTCTTTCGCCGCATGGTGGCACCAATCCCAGTCATTTCTTTATCTCTCAAGCGTATTGCTGATGGCGATTTAACGGTGGAAAGCATAGTGACGAAGTCCACAGATGAAATTGGCGAGCTTACTCGATCGACGAATACAATGGCGCAAAATTTACGTCACCTTATTCAACAGCTTCAAATAAGTGCGGTGCAATTAAGTGCTGCTTCCACGCAAGAGACGACCGTTTCGATTAATGAGATTGCCAACCAGATGCAAGAAGTGACTGATCAATCGAGTAAGGGAACGGAGTCGGTGGTAGAGATATCCAAGGCCTTGTTGAGCTTATCTTCACTCATTCAACTTTCAAAAAATAAAGCGAAAACCGCCACCACCATTACAGTGGAAACCCGAATAACGGCAAATCAAGGAAAAGAAACAGTGGATAATACCATTCAAAGTATGCAACTGATCAAAGAGAAAACATCAGAAACTGAGCAACGCATGGCGGAACTCCAGCAATATTCCAAACAAATTGAAGAGATTGCTTCTACCATCAGTGATATCGCGGAGCAAACCAATTTACTCGCTCTAAATGCCTCGATTGAAGCTGCCAGAGCAGGCGATCAAGGAAGGGGCTTTGCAGTGGTGGCAGAAGAAGTTCGTAAGTTAGCAGAGCAGACACGAACCGAATCTTCCCGTGTAGGTAGCATCTTGTCGGATATATTATCGATTACCGAAGCCAGCGTAATGGTTACAAAAGAAAGCCAAAAAGTGGTGACCGATGGTGTGCACATGGCCATTCAGTCGGGAGAAACGTTAGAAAAGATATTGGAAGCCGTTAGTAAGACTGTTGATGAGGTGCAGGGTATTGATGATTTGACCCAAGATGAAGTGGCGAATTCGGATCAAATTGTGGCCCTCATTAATACGGTGGCGGCGGTTGTAGAGAAAACAGCAGATAGTGCGCAGAATGTTGCGGCAACCACTGAAGAAATTACTGGCAGCGATGGAAACTATCGCTGCCAGTACGCAAGAATCGAATCAACAAGCCATTCATTTAAATGAAATGATGATGGATTTTCAAGTAGAATAGAATAATACTCTACAGTTGGTGCAACGATCCAATAAAACAATGAACTCGGTGTAAACTGAGGAAGAATGTTTGTATTCCGGAGGGTGGTCGTGATGTTGACCAACAAGAAGGGATTGTGAGAGATGAGAGAACACACGGTGTCAACGGGAATTGGTGGACTTGATGATTTGTTGTACGGAGGATTACCAAAGGGCTCAACGATTATCCTTGAGGGTACACCAGGTAGCGGCAAAACGACATTGGCCTTTCAGTTTCTGTACCAAGGTGCAATGGTTGACGGGGACTCAGGCATTTATGTGACATTCGAGGAACTACCGTCGCAACTTTACGCGGATATGTCCCAATTTGGATGGGATTTACGCCAGCTAGAGAAACGAAATCAATTAAGAGTCCTCTGTCTGTCACCAGAGACCCTGATGGATCAGATGCAAGAACCCGGGGGAGTGTTTGATCAGGTTGTTGAGGAAATAAATTGCAAGCGTATCGTGATCGACAGTGTGTCGTTATTTCAATATGGATTGCATGGTGACAACGAACATCGTAAAGTGATATATCAACTTCGAAATATTCTTCGCAAAAAGGGCCTCACAGCACTCTTAGTTCGAGAACAGTCTGAAGTAAATACGAGTACAATGCCGTTTGAACATTTTGTGGTGGACGGTGTGATCCGTCTTACGATCACTCGAAAATCAGAACGCTATCGGGAACGAATTCTTGAAGTGATGAAAATGCGGGGCCAGCCCTTTCTGGAAGGGGAGCACGTGTATCGGATTACTGGAAAAGGAATTCATGTGATCCCTGCTTTGCACATCTTCAATAATACAATGATCGAGAAATCCAAGAAATATTTAACAACCGGCATTGTTCGTTTGGACGAAATATTAGGTGGAGGCATTCTCAACGGGCATGTATACATGTTCGACACGAACAGTAAGTCGGAAACGAAGCATTTATTCGGTAGTATGGTGGCCGCCCAAATCAAGCAAAGCAAGAAAACGATTATACTCTCTTCTAGTCTGAGTACACTCTATGAGAAGGACGCTTTGTATCATATGCATGGTGCAAATGTACAGGACATGATTGACCAGAATAGCCTCTTGTTTGTTGAACACTATGATCGAGCATATCCCCCCAGTTTTGCACCAGGTGTCATCAACGTGTCCAAAATGGATGAAAATCAGTTCAATGATTTTATGCATGGAATACTTTGGAAAAAGAATGCTGAACAAGGCGGTTCGTGGTTTGTTTACTATGATTTGAACACACTCATCTCTGAACGTGGCGTAGATTTTATTTCAAGATATTTTGCAAGCGAAGCAGCTAACGCAAGAACTCACGGGGTTACCCTTATGGCTGTATGTAATTTCAATGAGATTGATGAATCTGTAGCGTCATTCTTGCAACGGGCTAGTGACGGTGTGATTCGAACGTGGGTAGACCATGCATACCAGTATTTACAGGTGAATAAATTGCCTGATGGGCACGTTTCGGATATTCAGATTGTCGAACACATTTCCTATGCACCATATATTCGTTTGATCTAAGGGGTGAAATGGGGTGGAGCAGGATTTAATGTTACAAACGGAATGCACATTATTTTTTGAAGAGAATCCCTATGCTTTTGAGACAGTAGAAGGATTAGCGAATCGACTTGGTAGAAAAATAGAGCATATCCAGCCTGTTTTAGAAAGTTTAGTTAAACTTTCTATTCTGTCTCAGGTAGGAACTCAGAAGTATGTGCTTTATCGTTACAGCCAACCTGATTCTATGGAGATCGGGTGACTTCAATGGACTTACTTTTGAGGCTAAAAACTGCAACACAAATGGCGATGAGTCCGGGCAATCACATCACAGACATTCTCCATCACCTGTTATTATCTATCGAAGATGCGATATTGATCGGATTGGCTGAGAAGATTGATGACGAAACATTTTGCGTTGCGAACGTAGTGGGAGAGCGAAGTGACCAACTAAAGGATCTGGAGTTTGGTGTTGGTGAGGGATACTTAGGACATGTTGTGGCGACAGAGCAACCGGGTTATTGGTCAAATATCTCCAATGATCCACGAACTGCATGGTTTACACGAAATGGAATTTACCCCATTTCCGTGTTTTGTCATCCGATTTTTCAAGGACAAAAGGTGACGGGTGTGCTGTTTGGGGCGCTGTCAGCTGAAGCAAAAGATGATGCGCTCACTTTTCTTGAACTGATTTCTATTGTGCTTGGAAGACAGATGCGGATCGATACTTTGGATAAAAATCTGCAAGTTCGTACTGTCCGTTTGGCCGTATTGATTGAGCTTAGTCAGGCGATCCGGGAGGTAGAAGACGTTAGGAATGTCTTCTATGTCATCTTAGATATGAGTATAAATTTGGTTCAAGGGCCGTTTGCTTGTATTGCATTTCAGCGGGCCCATCAAGATTCCGCAGTGGAGCTAATTACACGGGGTATTCCCCGTCCGCAAGCGGAAAAGTATGGACGTGAATTGGTAAATTCTTATTTCGGACGCACAACGACTGATCTTAAAGACCAACACGTTCCCGACATTCGCACACTGGAAACAATACCAGTCATCGAGTGTCCGTTGTTTGTTGAAAACAAAGTGATTGCTGTACTTGCTGTGGCAGTTGATGAGGAAAGTTCGTTGGATGAGTTCACACAGTTGGTCTATGTACTATCCGTGATAGGAGGCGCAGCACTACAGCGTATATATCAAGAGAAAGCACATGACTGGATGAGGGAGATTTCACTGATTCACCAGGCGTCTGCAGTCTGGGCAAAGGAATCTCACGATCATGCTTTAAAAGTACAGGAACTGGCGATGGATTTTGCGAAAAAACTCGGGTGGTCTGATGCTGCGATTCAAAATGTTAGTCAGGTAGC
>JAJZCJ010000138.1 GCA_021846145.1 Bacillota bacterium | reverse complement strand
GCCACCGTCGCACTCTGCGTTCTGGCATCTAGCATGAACCCTGAGGGCACTGCCGTCACCACATCGCTGTGGCTCATCCAGACGCGTTGCTCTTGGGGGGTACCTTTAAATAACGGCAAATCTGATCGCACCACCATGCTTGCCAGTCCATACTCGCGAGCGACCGCACGATCCACTTGTGCCTGAAAATCACGAGCCATCAATTGCATGCCATAACAAATGCCCAGAATAGGTATGCCAAGATCATAAATGGCTGGATCAATCGTTGGTGCATCTTCCCCATAAACACTGCGCGGTCCCCCAGAAAACACAATACCCCGCAAGTTCATTTCACGCAGCGTGACCACCGACACATCATGCGGAAGTAACTCTGAATAGACGTGCATATCTCTGATCCGCCTAGCAATTAGTTGATTGTATTGGCCACCAAAATCAAGAACTACCACTTTATCAAACTCATTTTTCACATTATCACCTTACTTTCCTCATCATTCCGAATCGCGGTGACGTTTACGCATACGCGTTCGCAACCCCGCGAGCAGCTTTTCGCCAAATTTCAAGGACACCACGTGACCCCCATAACGAAATCGCTCGTACCATTCAATAAATTCGATCATATCATGACCGCCCGAGGATGCGCCAATTCTTTGTGCCGTTTCTCGCAGTGTTTCGTGCGCTTTGCGACCGCCAATCAGACGTAAAAATTGTAATAACAAACGCGAGATAGCAGCATCTTCTGACTTTTTCCGTTTGCGATTTCGCAACATGCGAAGCATAATCAGCCACACCACCAAAAGCATGACCAACAGACCGATCACCGTAATGAGCACGGATACCCTCCCACTCATGAACGAAGCAAACGAAGCGGAGATGACAGGCTGCGGTTGTGACAATTTGACTTTTGGCAACGCTGTGCCTACTGATTTTGATTGTGGCTGCGGCAGCGAAAAGGACGGGGTCGCCTCAAAAGGCACCCACCCTACCCCTGCCATCCAGATTTCCACCCAGGAATGGGCATCAATGCCGCGCAGCAAAAATTCTTCACCAGTTCCTTGGTAAGTGGCACTTGGCGGCACGCTGATAAATCCCCTGACCCATCGCGAAGGAATACCCACTGCACGCGCCAACACGGCGAGGGAACTGGAAAAATGATCACAATACCCACGATGAGTCACAAATAGAAACTGATCGACAAAATCTTGGCCTGGTTTAAGGTAGGGAATATTGCTCGTTTGGTACCGCTCGTGCGTATCTAAATACCGAATGATTGCCTGAACTTTGCCATACGTGCTTGGCTGATTCGCGGTAATCGAACGGGCCAATTGAACATCGCGTGCAGGAAGACTTGCCGGCAACTGTAAGTCTTGGGCAAACGCATATCCCTGGTTCCCATCTTGAATGCCCATTAACAAGCGCGCGGACATTTGCGGGGAACGATAGGAGCTTACATATTCATCCCCAGGCAGCAAGGGGTGACCTGAGATCTGGGCAGTATTGCTATTGACACGCAACTGCTTACTACCTGTAATCACCGTTACTTTTTCTGGCAGATACCCTGTAAACAAGACAGGATAGCTACCATGCACCACCTGAACACGCATGGTTTGTATTGCGAATTTCTGTGGGTATGTAAGCCCTGCCTGTTGCAAAATGGAAGTGGGGATGGTGTGACCAGACGACAAAGGAACCGTTGACGTCAGACCACTTTGCCACCCCGTCCCCGTATAGGTATTTAGCACTTCCCCACGATAATAGGATGGAGAATTTGCAAACACCTTTAAAAGCACATTGGTGGTGCCTACAAACGGGCCACCAAGATTGTTATTGTGTGCATTGTAATGACTGGCAGTAGGGACAGACGGCACCTGTTTGGTATTCGTTTTGGCCCAAGGTACAAGCATGCTAAACGCGACGACAACCAGTGACAACAGCGCCGGCCATAAAAACTGACGCGCCCATTCGCGCCAACGACCTTTCATTGTGCCACCTACCATGCGCTGCGCATGGGCGTACGACAATAACAATAACCCGACGAACATGAAAGCGGCCAAGGCCCAGTCCAGCTTTGCTTTATACAGCAGTGATTCGAGATATAGTATCCATTCCCCAGAAAATAAAACGAAGAAAAACCACCATGGTCGCTCTAGGCTATCTTCCATAAACCAAGTGCCATACACGATCACCCCATAAAATACAAGTGTTCGGATGCTGCTGCTCATTTGTCGAAATTGACCATGAATGAGTGCCATCACAGACACACGGAAATCATTCACCAAAGCAACGACAAATTCCACTGGATGAGTCCAAGGAATCGCGTGATAAAATTGCCATTTGAGCAGGATCAGCATGGCTAACATCAGCGCAATCACACGCCAGGCCACACGTGGCAAGTAACTCACAAACAGAACGATGCCAATAAACACAATGGCGGGGCGAGTATCCCCCATATACCCAACATCCTGTACGGAGATAAAAAACACAGCCAAAAGTATCCACAGCAGCAATTTGTTGCCCATCACTCAATTCCCTTCAAAGAAGTCAACCAAGACGCCTGTTTGACGAATCCATCTCGTTAAGACTTCGTCTTGCGCTTGTGCTCTGGACGATACAGAGCCCGCAAACCAAAGTTTTACTTTCCATTTTTTCGATTGCGCCCATTCCATAAAAGTTTTCAACTCACTGCTGCCTTCATAGACAATTAATTCTACTTGAGAATAGGCGGGAATCGAGGCAAACAGATCGCGATACCTAACTAAATCAGTCTCCTCTGGCTGTGCCATCGCCAAAAATTCAAGAATCCGCGAGTTTTTGCTCCCTTTTCCCAAGACGAATTGATGGGCATGCGCCCCAAGTAACCAAAATTGGCAAGGATGACTAGATTGACGCCATTTCTCGAAATAAGTGACCACTAACGACAAGGCCGTTTCAAAGGCGATGGAATCATTTCCAAACCCCTTTTGATCCGCCACCAACAGCAAAAAATTTTCCTGTGCAAAAGTAGGTTCAAATTCCTTTGATACGAGGGTTCCCCTGCGTGCGGTAGCCGCCCAGTGGATTTTTTGCATCCGATCACCATCGCGATAGGGACGTGCCCCCATCACCTGATCTCCTTCGTCATGGGACAGGCGTTCCCTATGTTGAACGCCGTTGCCTACACGATGCGGATCATCGAGCCGTCGATTCAAGGCGCGCGGGTAGACAACCAACCGATGAACAACTGGCAAACGCAAGGTTCTTGTCACCAACCCGAGCGCATCCCCTACATGCACGTCCAAAAACTGCAAATGATAATAACCGCGAGGCAACTCACTTAGTTGATATGTGAATCGCGCTTGACGTTGCCACCAAGGGAATTTAATGGTATTTTCTGTCATTTGTCGCACCATCAATCGCGATGGTAATATCTCCTCGATCTTCAACCAAGGCAGTGGAAAATTAAATTTCCTATCCCACTCCAACAGCACTTCCACCTTGAGTGTATCCATGGCTTGTAGTCTACTTTGAGAAAGTTTCCTCTCCACACGAAAGCGTGTAGGCACGGCAAACCAGACAGCCGTTTCATAAATGGCAAGCCCGGACATCGCCACGGACAAAAATTCGATGCCATATGAAGGCTTTTGATAAGCAAGAAGAAACAACGAGATAGAGACCAAATATAGAAACGGGAGCGCCAATTTACCGTTCACTTTTACCTCCGCAGCGGTAAAACTGGCACCGGAGCAGTAGCCAGAATGTCTGTAATAATAGTGATCGGACTGATGCCCTGATACGTCGCATCCGCTTCCATGATCATGCGATGCGACAATACGCGCGGTGCCAATAATTTCACATCATCAGGAATGACATAGTCTCTCCCTTGTATATAAGCGTATGCTTGCGCGGCCTTGGACAAGGCTACTGCACCTCGCGTAGAGACACCAAGATACACCTGTGGATGGTGGCGAGTTTGCGTGACAATTTGCACAATATAGGCATAAATCGAGTCTTCCACCGCCACCAGTGAAGCCTCATCTTGCCAACGCCCTATATCTTCTGATGTGGCCACCGGTTCGAGTTGCTCTATAGGAATTCCGGTGGCCCCTCGTCGCAACACTTGAATTTCTTCATCAGGTGTTGGGTATCCTACAGAAAGTTTCATCAAAAATCGATCAAGTTGCGCTTCTGGCAACGAAAATGTACCTTCATGCTCAATCGGATTTTGCGTCGCTAAGACAAAAAACGGTGTCGGCAAAGAGTAGGTGACCCCGTCTGCTGTTACACTCTTTTCCTCAAGTGCTTCTAATAACGCAGATTGGGTTTTGGGCGATGTCCGGTTGATCTCGTCAGCTAACAGGATTTGCGTAAATACCGGCCCTGGCCGAAATTCAAAGTCAACAATGCGTTGGTTGTAAATGGCCGTGCCTGTCACATCAGAGGGAAGCAGATCAGGTGTAAACTGGATTCGCTTAAATTGACAGGCTAAACTTTTGGCCAGTGTTCGGACTAATAGCGTTTTTCCCACTCCTGGCACATCTTCAAGCAGAACATGGCCACGAGCGATTAAAGCGGTGATGCAAAACTCAATTACACTTCTCTTCCCGACAATTACCTTTTCCATGTTGTCGATCACTTGCTGAACTAGTTGATCAGGCTTGCGAAACGGTTCTGTCTCTGCACGCATCGTTGTATACACTATGAAGTCCCCCTGCAAACTATCTATCCATTTTAACAATGACTATGCATCTATTATTTTGACAGCGCAGGGTCCAAAACGCAATCCCATCATTTTGGAAACATAACGTTCAGTGATACTACTCAAAATAGTCACATATAACTATCCATTTTCACTAATGCCCTGATCTTTTAAACGATTATATTTGATCATTTATTTTTTTGGCATTAGGAATATACTATGTATTAGTAACATACTGATTGTGAAAAAAATAACATCATTTGTGAAAGAGGAGGTTTTTGAATCATGGAACAAGAGCCAAAATTAGCCGTTGTCCTTTTATCTCCCGAACTGGAAAAGCTTCACGCAGGTGCACTGATGGGTTCTGTAGCATCTATGGCCGGCATGACGGTGTACGTCTTTGTCTCAATGGATGCACTAGAGCAATTCCGCAAAGACGTGATCGCAGAACAACGTTTCAAAGTAGGTACCGTTGGTGCTAGTTTTTTGGAAAAGAAAGTGCCGCTGTTTTATGAACTGATACATCAAGGCGTGGAAATGGGCAATCTACATTTGTACGGTTGTGCACTCGCGATGGATGTAATGGAATGGAAAAAAGAAGACTTAGTTGACGACATGGAAGAGATCATTGGCGTTAACCAGTTTTTCGGACTTGCCGAAGGTGCCCAAATTATGACCATTTAAGGAGGATTTACAATGAGCGAAGTGACGATTGACAAATCCATTGATGCTAGAGGCACTTATTGTCCTGGCCCTTTAATGGAACTGATTAAGACCCTGAAAACTTCTCCAATTCAGACTGCCGTGGAAGTCTGGTCTAGTGATTCCGGCTCTGCCAACGATGTCCCAGTGTGGGTAAAAAAGGCGGGTCATGAATTACTTTATGTGGTTGTAGAAGACGGTTACTGGCGAATTGCCGTCCGCAAAGTAAAATAACATCACGAATGACCTATAGCAAAAGGAAGGTGATGAATATGCAACGCATAGCTATTCTTGGAAGTGGCGTAGGTGGAACGATGGTTGCCAACCGTTTAGCTCGGGAACTGCGAACTGAGATTGAGCACAAACAAGTGGAAATCTTACTCATTGGCGAAGAAGCTACTCACACGTACCAACCAGGTTTTTTGTACGTCGCATTTAACCAAGCACCATTAGAGCGCTTTATGCGCCCGCAAAGCAAGTTGCTCGTGTCAGGCGTTCGTTTTGTTAACGCTCGTGCTACGCGAATTGACAAAGACAACAACAAGATTCTACTTGAGCACAATGAAACAATTAGCTATGACTTTTTAGTGATTGCGACAGGCTCTCATCCTACCATGGACACTGTCCCCGGATTAAAAGAAGGGGCTTACACTTTTTATACCGCTGAGCACGCCATTGCACTTCGTGATGCACTTGTTAAAATGGAATCAGGCCGTATTGTAATCGGCGTTGATGTCCCTCACAAATGTCCTGTCGCCGTTTTAGAGTTTACGATGATGCTTGATGAATACCTGCGTAATCGCGGAACAAGGGATAAGTTTGAAATTGTCTACACCTATCCCATCGGCCGCTTACATTCCCTAGTCCCTGTAGCGGATTGGGTAGAGCCAGAGTTTGAGCGCAGAGGTATTAAATCTGAATTTTTCTTCAATGTAGACAGCGTCAATCCAGAAACAAAAGTCGTAGAGAGTTTAGAAGGAAGTTCATACGAATATGACCTGCTGGTGATGATACCCGCTCATCGAGGTGCCCGTGTTATCATCGACTCCGGACTTGGCGACGAGAGCGGATTTATACCCACCGATCGTTACAGTTTGCGTATGAAAGGAAGCCAGAATATCTACGTGATCGGAGATGCCACTGACCTACCCATCAGCAAAGCGGGCTCCACCGCACACTACGAAGCGGATACGATGGTGGCTAATATTTTAGATGAAGTGCGTGGCCTGCCAGCCAATCACAGGTACGATGGCAAGGTGTATTGCTTTATTGAAGGCGGACTGGAAAAAGCAACCTATATCGCCTTTAGTTACACTAAGCCACCTCAGCCCACGGCACCTTCTGAATTGCTGCACTGGTTCAAGCTAATGTACAATGAGATCTATTGGCTCTCTATACGCGGACTTCTATAAGAAAGGGGGAGATTTCATGTCAATTTCTGCAAATTTATCCCCGGCAGAAGTGGATCAACAAGGACAGGATGAGGCAATAGCAGGCCTGATCAATGCAGCGCTTGACGCCCTTACTGGCAATACCATTGGCAATCTCGCGAAAAATGTGACCGGACTGGTAACACTTGTCGACCGCTTCTCTACACCAGAAGTACAAAATTTATTAGAAGCTGTATTAAATAACACAAATGCCATCACAGAAACGATCAACACACTGGGCAAATTAGTAGAGAACGGTTCCCTATCCAAAATAACTGAAATTCTTGATTTCGTGAGAGCCATACTCGATTCTGCCAACGGAGCACTAGTCTCGTCAGTGGCAGCTAAAGCGGTGGAAATGGGATCACTGCTTGATCAAGTGGCTGGTTCCCCTGTCTTCCAACTCGTCCCAGGTGCCATTGACGCGATGGAAGACGCCTATCGCCAGGTAAGCGTAAATACAGGCGGTGTGAAACTACGAGAAGTACTCAAATTGGCGCGTGATCCACAGACACTGGCTACTTTGAAATTTATCCTCTTAGTTTTACAAGGCATGGAAGGCACTATACGACCTCAAAAATCCTAATTTATCCAAAACATGCCAAAACCGCCTTGAAAAAAACTTTTCAAAGGCGGTTTTGTTTTGCTCAAAAGTGAGGAATCTCACCTAACTCATGAATATCAGTCACGATATTCACATCACTGTTAGTGATGTTTTGTGTATATTGCTCAACCACGCCAATATCGGAGCGCATAAAGACATGTGCCAGAGAGATATCCTGAATGGGCGCATTAGGCAGCCCCATCATGCGAATCGCTTGATTCACATCGTCGCCCGCGATATTGCTAAAGCTGATCTGCTCAAACTCTGGAATCATACTTGACGATCCAGACGCCCCGAGCGATGACACATCCGCCCCATTGTCCACATACCCATCATTAAACGTGATGCCATATCCCTGAATGTCCCGCATCACTACACCATTAATAAAAACGTCTTTCACCATACCGCCTTTACCGGCACCGCTTTTAAACCGTAGCCCGTCCTCAGTGCCATCGCACACCAATTGATGAACGTACACGTTGCGGACACCGCCATCCGTGTCGCTGCCAACGGCAAAACCGCTGTGTCCGTTATACACATGGACGTTATCGATGATAATGTTTTGCACTTTAAATGTTCCATTGTCTGATCCACTGGACTCGAGAGCAATGCCATCATCTCCGGTATTGATTGTATCTTCATTCATAACAACGTTGTTATCGGCAGATATGTCAAAACCATCAGTATTTTGTGAGTACCATGGATTGCTGATTTTGGTATTAAAAATCAGCACATTGGTTGAGGAATTG